>JBBRXD010000052.1:0-11377 GCA_038248775.1 Lysobacterales bacterium
GAAGCCGCGACCAGAACTGCCGCGCGGATTGATCGCCACCACTGCGTAGCCGTTCGCTGCATACAGCTGCCAATCCACCATGAATTCGTGGCTGAACTGGTACACGGGTCCGCCGTGCACGCGCACGATGGTCGGATAGCGCGTGCCCGGGCGATAGCCGAGCGGCTTCACCAGCATTCCCTCCATCTCCAAGCCATCACTGCTGGTGAATCGGATCGCTTCAACAGGCGCGAGCTGGCGTGTCGCCAGGAACTCATTGTGGTCCGCGATTGTTCGCAAACCCTTCGCATCCACCACGGAGATGTCATAGGGGCGCAGGTCGCCGCCACCCAGCACCGCAATCCGGCCATTTCGCGAGACGGACAGGTCGTAGTCAAACCGGTTTCCGTGGCTAAGCTCCGATATCTTGCCGCTGCCCAGGTCCACGCGCGAAAGATGCGTCACGCGGCTCTGCTCGATCAGCACGTACACCGATTTTCCGTCCGGCGCCCACTGCGGCTTCGACATGCAGCGATCGATCGGTGCGGGAAGGCTGGCCTTGCCACTTTCCAAGTCCACCACTGCCAATTGCCAGGGCGCGTAGTAGATCCACTTGTCGTCGCCGCCCTGCAGGTAGGCGATGCGCTTGCTGTCCGGACTCCATGACGGGCGTGTTTCCCAGTACGGGTCAAGGTCAGCACCCGGGAAGGTCGTGATTTGCCTCTCGCTTGCGCCAACCCGCGGCTCAATCACGTAGATGTCGAAATTCAGATGGCGATCCGGATCGGCGCCGCGCTTGCTGACGTAGGCAATCCAACGGCCGTCCGGCGACCATGCGGGTAACAACTCGTCATGCGCACCCGAAGTGAGCTGCCCGGTATTGCCGCTGGCCACATCCAGCAGCACCAGGTGCGTGCGGCGATGGTCAAGATAGCCGACGCCGTCCTCCTTGAATTGATAGCGGTCGATGACGATCGGCAGGGGATTCTTGCGCGGGCTCGCGCCAGGCAAGGATTCCGCATCGCGCACCACCAGCACCAAGCGCTTCGAATCCGGCGACCAGGCAAAATCATCCACGCCACTGGCATGACCGGTCAGGCGGCGCGGCTTACCGCCCGCCGCGGGCATCAACCAGACCTGGGTGGTGGCCTCCGATTCGGTTTCACCTTCGGCGGGCGCATCGGAAAGAAAGGCGATGGACTGGCCGTCGGGCGACCAGCGTGGCTGCCATTCCGAAATCTCTGCGGTATCGGTCAATCGCTGCCGGCTACGTCCATCGTGGCCGACTCGCCACAGGTCTGATTGGGTCAGGTCTGCTTCGGTGTTGGCGCTGCTTGCGGTATAGACGATCGCTTCGCCATCTGGCGAAAAACCTGGTTCCGACAGATCGACCAGGCGTGCCATGTCGTCGAGCGCCAGCGGTTGGGTAGCGTTCGACACCAACAGCGCGAGGGCAAACTGGATTGGACGAGTGCTCATGTTTACGCTCCGGCCAGCGCGTCATCCCGGCCCATCTGCGTAATGCATACCACGTTATGAAGCACTGGTTTCGCCGTCGAGCCCAGGCGAACCACGAGCATCTGCCCGGAACCTGCCGCGGGGGTGCTGGCCATGGCAGCCACGAACGGGCAGTCTCGCGGAGGAGTGCGACTGGGGCCTATAACGCGGTATGCCCGTGTCGGCCAAGGCGTGGCTCTGGCGCTCGAACCCGAGTCTTGATAAAACCTTAACAGCAGGCGGCAAGTTTCACGGAAAGTTAATGACCCTAGCTTCGGAACCCACGACCTCACTGGCATCCGCCCTCGACCACGCGTCGAAGCTGATGCGCGTGGATCCAACACTGGCCGGCGAGCAGGCCCGGGAAATCCTGCGCGTGGTGGCCAACCAGCCCAACGCAATGCTTTTGCTGGCTGCGTCCCATGGCGCGCGCGGCGAACTAGCCGATGCCGTCGAGGTGCTGGCCCGCCTGGTCCAGACCCAACCCAATTCGGCGGTGGCGTATCTTGAACTGGGCTTGGCCCAGGGCCGCCTTGGCCAGGGCGAGGCCGCTTTGGCCAGCCTGCGTCGCGCCGTACGCCTCAAGCCGGGCCTGCCCAAGGCCTGGCTGGCCATCGGCGACCACTTGAGCGCAGTGGGCGACACCCGCGGCGCCGACGATGCCTATATCTGGCATATCAAGCATTCCAATCGCGATCCCGGTTTGATGGAGGCCGCAGCGGCGCTACATGAAAACCGGATACCGCAGGCAGAGACCCTGCTGCGCGAACATCTGAAAAAATTTCCGACCGATGTCGCCGCGATCCGCATGCTTGCCGAAGTGGCGGCGCGCCTTGCGCGCGATGACGATGCAGTCAACCTGCTCGCCCGCTGCCTGGAGCTGGCGCCCAGTTTCCATGCCGCCCGGCAGAACTACGCGCTGGTGCTCAATCGCGCCGAGCGTCCCGCCGAGGCGCTGGTGGAAGTGGAGAAACTGCTGGCGCTGGAACCGGCGCATCCGGGCTATCGCAACCTGAAGGCGGTCATCCTCTGCCACGTCAGCGATTACGAGCCGGCGATAAATATCTACGAAGGTCTGCTGCGCGAATATCCGAACCACGCCAAGATCTGGATGAGCAACGGCCATGCGCTGAAGACGGCCGGCCACCAGGATCGCGCCATCCAGGCCTATCGCCGAAGCATTGAACTCGACCCGGGCTTCGGCGAAGCCTACTGGAGCCTGGCCAACCTCAAGACCTTCCGCTTCACCACGGAAGAGATCATCCAGATGCGCAAGCAGCTAGACCGCCCCGAACTGGGCGCGACCCATCGCCACCATTTCGAGTTTGCCCTCGGCAAGGCGCTGGAGGATGGGGCGCAATACGCAGAATCATTCCAGCATTACCTGGAAGGCAATACCTTGCGGCGCAAGACCGTGGTGTTCAGCGCGGAAGAGAACCACGCCCGAACTGGTCGCGCGAAATCACTTTTTTCGCGGGAATTCTTCGAACAGCGTGCCGGATCAGGATCCAGCGCCGCCGACCCGATTTTCATCGTGGGCTTGCCCCGGGCCGGCTCGACGCTGATCGAGCAGATCCTCTCCAGCCATTCCGCCGTCGAAGGAACGATGGAGTTGCCGGAAATAATCACCATCACGCGGTCTCTGCGCAAGCAGGCCGAGGACCCGCAATCCACGACTTACCACGAGGTACTCGCGACGCTGGGGCCGGATGAACTGCGCGAACTGGGCGAGCGCTACATCGAACGCACCCGCATCCACCGCAAGTCCGATGCGCCTTTTTTCATTGACAAGATGCCCAACAACTTCGCGCATGTCGGCCTGATCCACCTGGCCTTGCCGAACGCCAGGATCATCGATGCCCGCAGGCATCCGCTGGCCTGCTGCTTTTCCGGTTTCAAGCAGCATTTCGCCCGCGGCCAGAACTTCAGCTACGACCTCGACGACATTGGTCGCTACTACCGCGATTACGTCGAGCTGATGGCGCATATGGACGAGGTACTTCCCGGTCGCGTGCATCGGGTCATCTACGAAAACCTGGTCAATGAAACCGAGGCCGAGTTGCGTCGACTGCTCGACTATTGCGGCCTGCCGTTCGAGGAAGGATGCCTTCGTTTCTTCGACAACGCGCGTCCGGTGCGAACTGCAAGTTCCGAGCAGGTGCGGCAGCCAATCTATCGGGAAGGCATCGACCACTGGCGCAACTACGAGCCCTGGCTCGACCCTCTCAAGCAGGCACTGGGGACCGTGCTGGAGAGTTATCCCGATGTACCCGAGTTCAACCCGTTCCGCGATATTTCCAGGTAACCAAAAAGGGGAATCCACGATGCAAAAAACCAGAACTACTCCACGCCGGCGCCCGGTGCTGACACGACTGCCACTGGCAGCCGCGATCTGCTTCGCAATGAGCTCGGCCGCGTTTGCACAGTCTGATCCCGCTGCGACTTCGGAACAGGCTAAGACTCCAACGTTGGGCGCGGTGACGGTAACCGCGCAGAAGCGCGAGGAAAACCTGCAAAAGGTGCCGATCAGCATCCAGGTGCTCGGCAACGTGCAGCTCGAGCAACAGAACATCAATGATTTCGAGGACGCGGCCAAGTTGCTGCCCAGCGTTGCGATCGCGCCGATCGGGCCAGGCTTTGGCCAGGTGTACATGCGCGGTGTCGCCAACGGTGGCGATGGCAACCATTCGACGTCGCTGCCAAGCGTCGGTATCTACCTGGACGAGCAGCCGATCACCACGATCCAAGGCGCGCTCGACATCCATTTTTACGACATCGCGCGCATTGAAGCCCTGGCCGGACCGCAGGGCACGCTGTATGGCGCAAGTTCGCAAGCGGGCACCATCCGCATCATTACCAACAAGCCCGATCCCAGCGCCTTCGCCGCAGGCTATGGCTTCGAGATCAACAGCATCGCCCACGGCGGCATGGGCCATGTGGCGGAAGGCTTCGTCAACGTCCCACTTTCCCCGAGTACGGCCATCCGCGCCGTCGCCTGGGAGAAACACGATGCCGGTTACATCGACAACGTGCTCGGCAGCCGCACCTATCCGTCATGGGACGAAGACTCCGGTGGCAATGGCACGGTAACCAACGCCAATGCGGCCAAGGACAACTACAACACGGTTGATACCTACGGCGCCCGCGTCGCCTTGAAAGTCGACCTCAATGACAGCTGGTCGATAACGCCAACCCTGATGTCACAGAAGCAGACCAGCGATGGCGGCTTCAACTACGACCCGGTGGTAGGTGACCTCTCCCTTACCCACTTCTACCCGGAAACCTCGGATGACCGCTGGACCCAGGCGGGCCTGACCGTGCAAGGCAAGATTGGCAACTTCGACCTGGTCTATGCCTACGCCCACCTCAAGCGCGATGTGGATTCCGAGTCGGACTACAACGACTACGGCTTCTGGTACGACACCGTCTACGGCTATGGCGCGTACTTCTATGACGACAATGGCGACCTGGTCAATCCGTCGCAGTACATCCAGGCTGCGGATCGTTACAAGAAGACCAGCCACGAACTGCGAATCTCCTCGCCGTCCGATGACCGCCTGCGTTTCGTCGCCGGCGTGTTCTGGCAGGACCAGTTCCATGACATCGAGCAGAACTACAAGGTCGATGACCTGGCTTCGTCGCTCTCGGTCACGGGCACGCTCAACAATATCTGGCTGACCAAGCAGGAGCGCCGCGACCACGATGAAGCGGTGTTCGGTGAAATCACCTATGACATCACCGACAAGCTGACAGCCACCGGAGGCATGCGCTACTTCCGCGCCAACAACACCCTGGAAGGCTTCTTCGGCTTCTCCCGCGGCTACAGCGGCACCCCGGTCGAGCCCGATCCGGCCGATTACGAGGGTGGCGCGAACGATCCGGAGTACATCGAGGACCTGGAGACCTACCAGCTTCGTGTCCTCAGGGCCTACGGCGAAGCCAGGTGCGAACTGCTTTACGGTCCGGACTCCTCGCAATGGGAGAAATTCAACGGCTCGCCCTGCAAGGTGTTCGACAAGGAGGTCAAGGAAAGCGGATCGCTCGGTCGCCTGAACGTCACCTACAAGTTCGACGACGACAAGATGATCTATGTGACCTGGTCGGAAGGCTATCGACCGGGTGGCGTGCAGCGTCGCGGCATCCTGCCCAACTACAAGGCCGACTTCCTGACCAACTACGAGATCGGCTGGAAGACTTCGTGGGCGGACAACCGGTTGACCTTCAACGGTTCGGTGTTCCGGGAAGAATGGAAAAACTTCCAGTTCTCGGTGCTGGGGCTGAATGGCTTGACCGATATTCGAAATGCGGCTCAGGCCCAGATCACCGGTCTCGAAGCGGATCTCAATTGGGCAGCCAGCTACAACCTGGTACTGAGTGGTGGCTTCTCGGTGTATAACGCCGAGCTTTCGGCCGACTACTGCGGCACGCTGGACGAAAACGACGATCCGGAAACGGTGTGCGCCGATCCCGAAGCGCCCAGTGGCACGCAATTGCCGGTGACGCCCAAGTTCAAGGGCAACTTGAATGCGCGTTACAGCTGGGACGTCGGCACCATGGAAGCGTATTGGCAGGCAACGTATGCCCACACGGGCAAGCGCACTACCGACCTGCGCCTCGATGATCGTGCCGTGTTCGGCGACATGCCTGCCTTCGACACGCTGGACCTCGCGTTTGGCGTGAAAAGGAACGACTGGTCGCTGGACCTGTTCGTCAAGAACGTCACCGACGAACGTGGCCAGATGAACCGGTTCCTGACGTGCGCCACCAGCGTCTGCGGTGCTGTCGGTTACGATGCCCAGTATCCCAACGGCCAGGTCTACATCACGCCGATCCAGCCACGCACCTTCGGTATACGCTTCTCGCAAGAGTTCTAACCCCGCGTCACGCCGGCGGCAGCCCTTGGGCTGCCGCCGGTTCCGGCGCAAGGCGCCCTACCATGAGAACCCCATGAACAAATTCCTGTTGGCTGCATCGCTGGCCCTGTCTTCGTCGTCGGCGTTCGCCGCGGACACGCGAACCCAGAACGAGCTGCATGCGCGCGAAATATTCGCGAAGCTCATCAGCTACAAGACTTCCGTGGGACTGGGCCAGGTGCCAGCAATGGCGGGCTACCTCGCCGACCAGTTCCGCACTGCCGGATTCGCCGAATCCGACATCCACGTACTGCCCCTGGGCGAAACCGCGTCGCTGGTCGTGCGCTACCCGGGTGACGGCAGCGGCGGCAAGCCGATCCTGCTGCTGGCGCACATGGACGTGGTGACTGCCAAGCCCGAAGACTGGCAGCGCGACCCGTTCACGCTGATCGAGGAAAACGGCTATTTCTTTGGTCGCGGCACTTCCGACGTGAAGGATGGCATCGCAACGCTGACCGCCACCTTCCTGCGCCTGAAAGCCGAGGGTTTCAAACCCACGCGCGATCTGGTCATCGTCTTCAGCGGCGATGAAGAAACCGAAATGGCGACCATCCAGGACCTGGTGAAGAACCATCGCAAGCTGATCGATGCCGAGTACGCGCTCAACAGCGATGGCGGCGGCGGCAACCTCAACGCCAACGGCAAGGCCCTCACGTTCGGAGTGCAGGCGGCAGAAAAAACCTATGCCAGTTTCGAGCTGACAGTTCGCAACGCGGGCGGGCACAGCTCCCTGCCACGGGCCGACAACGCCATCTACGAACTCGCCGATGCGCTCAAGCGCGTGCAGGCCTACCAGTTCCCGGTGTCCTGGAATGAAATCACCGTGGCGGCGTTTCGCGCCGCAGGGCAAGCCACGGCGGGCCAGGTTGGCGAGGCAATGACAAGGTTTGCCAACGACCAGACGGATACTGCCGCGATCAAGATGCTGTCGGCCGAACCCGGCGAAGTCGGCCGCATCCGCACGACCTGCATCCCTACCCTGTTGCGCGGCGGCCACGCGGACAACGCATTGCCACAATCGGCGACGGCAACCATCAACTGCCGGATATTCCCGGGCGTAGCCGTGCAAGCCGTGCAGAAAACACTGCAGGACGCCGCCGGCAAGAATGTCGAGGTGGTTTCCATCGGCGCCCCGACGGCGAGCGACGCTTCGCCACTTCGCCCAGACGTTATGGCGGCAGTGGCCAAAGCCGTGCATGCACGCTACCCCGGCACGCCGATCGTGCCATCGCAGGAATCGGGTGCGACCGATGGCCTGTACCTTCGCGCTGCGGGCATCCCGACCTATGGGGTCAGTGGCATGGTCATGAAGGAAAGCGATTATTTCGCACACGGCCTGAATGAACGCATCCCCGTCGATGGTTTCTACAACGGCCTCGAACACTGGCATGTGCTGGTTACCGAACTCGCCGGCCCTGGCACCCGCAAAGCCGGGAAGCCCTGACCCACGGTGGGCGCCACGCATACGCTGAACGCCGATGATGGCGGCTTGATCGCCTGCAGCGAGTGTCCGGCTATCTGCTGCCAGCTGAAAGTCGTGCTGATCGCCGGCGATGATCCGCCGCAACAATTCATCGACATCGACGACGAGGGGCGCGAGATCATGGGCAAGGGCGACGACGGCTGGTGCGCCGCCCTCGATCGCGAGGCGATGAAGTGCAGCATCTACCAACAGCGTCCCTTCGTCTGCCGCGAGTTCGAGATGGGTGGCGGCGACTGCATCGATGAGCGCGCCAACTGGCGTCGCATCTCGCTGTCCCTGCTGTGACCGCCGGCAAGCCACCCACCTGGTATGTCTACGTGCTCGAGTGCCTGGACGCCAGCCTGTACACCGGCATCGCCATCGACGTTGCCCGGCGCTATGCATCCCACGCGGTGGGCAAGGGCGGCCGCTACACCCGCTCGCACCCGCCCAAGCGCGTGCTGTCGGTGATGCCCTTCCCCGACCGCTCCAGCGCGTCGCGCGAGGAATACCGGATCAAGCAACTGCCCCTGCCTGAGAAGCGCGCCCTCTGCGCCCGCTATCCCGCGCCGTCGCTGCACGTGCTGGCGTCCCGACCCAGAGTCAAGCCCACGGCTGCAGGCTGAACGGCGGCAGTACCCGGGAAACGCTGCCAGGCGACGGCAAAAAATCGATGACCTATGCTCTGTCGCAAGCCAAACGACTGCGTGCAATGCCATGAATGTCACCGACGACGAACTGCTGGGCGCGAAAATCCTGATCGTGGACGACCAGCCGGCAAACCTCGCGTTGCTGGCGCATATGCTGTCGATCACCGGCTACTCGGATGTCACCACCACCGCCAAGCCGCGGGAAGTCGCCAGGCTGCACCGAACCCACCAATACGACCTGATCCTGCTCGACCTGCAGATGCCCGACATGGACGGCTTCCAGGTGATGGAAGGCCTGAAGGAAATCGAGCAGGGCGGCTACCTGCCCGTGCTCGTGATCACCGCGCAGCCGTCGCAGAAATTGCGTGCGTTGCAGGCAGGCGCCAAGGACTTCATCAGCAAGCCGTTTGACGTGCTGGAAGTACAGACGCGGATTCGCAACATGCTGGAAGTCCGCCTGCTTTACAAGCGGATCGAAACCAATAACCGGCAACTGGAACAGATGGTGCTCGAGCGGACTGCGGAGTTGCGCGACAGCGAAGCGCGCTTTCGCAGCCTGGTGGAGCTGGCGTCGGACTGGTACTGGGAGCAGGACGAACACGGTGAGTTCACCCGGGTGTCGGGCCCTGCGCTGGAGATGCTGGGTTTGGGCGAAGCAGCCAATGCCGACAGCGATGCAAGGCCGCGCTGGAACGAGGCTGACCGCGCGATACTTGGCGAGAAGCTCGCAATGCGAAAACCATTCCTGGATTTCGTCTATCGCCGCGTGCATGCCGATGGCAGCGAGCAGTACCTGCAAACCAGCGGTGAGCCGAAGTTCGACGAGGCCGGGCGTTTCCGCGGCTATCGTGGGATCGGCATGGACGTGACCGGCCGGATGGCTGCCAGCGGGCAGGTCGCGGACAAGGGCCTGCAGCGATTCCGCGATGCGATGGATGCGACGACGCAGGGCGTGTTCCTGCTCGACCGGGCCAGCATGCGCTTCGTGGATGCCAATGCGGCCGCATGCCGGCTGTCGGGCTACCGACGCGAACAATTGCTCGAACTCGGGCCCGCGGCATTGAGCGGGGATTCAAGCCATGACCATGCCGCCGAGTTCGATCGACTGATCGCCAGCGACACGCGAAACATCACACAGCCAGCGTCCCTTGTCCGCAGCGATGGCACGCGAGTCAACGTGGACGTCCAACAGCATGCCAGCCGAACCAGCGACGGTTGGCTGCGCGTGGATATCGTTCGTGAATTGACCGCGGCCGATTGAACCCGATGGACATCCCTTTCCCCACCGGCGGCGACATCCACGCAGCCCTGTGCAATCGCATACTGGGCGCCCTGCCCGAAGCCGACCTGCTGCGCCTGTGGCCCCACCTGGAGCCGATGCAGGTGCTGGTGGGCGACGTACTGTGCGAGCCGGGCGCGCAGATGACGCATGCATTCTTTCCGACCACTTGCATCGTGTCACTGCAATACGTTATGGAAAACGGATCATCCGCCGAGATCGCGGGTGTGGGTAATGAAGGCGTGCTCGGCGTGCCCTTGTTCATGGGGGGTGAGTCGATGCCAAGCCGATCAGTGGTGCAGACCGGGGGTGCAGGCTTTCGCCTGCGGCAATCGGTGCTGGTGGAACAATTCAATGGCGGCGGCGCCCTGATGCGGGTGTTGTTGCGCTACACGCAGGCGCTGATCACCCAGATGTCCCTGACTGCAGCCTGCAACCGTCGGCACACGCTTGAACAACAGTTGTGTCGCTGGCTGCTGCTCACGCTCGATCGCACCTCGGGAAATGAATTGATCATGACCCAGGAACTCATCGCCTCCATGCTGGGTGTGCGCCGCGAAGGCGTCACGGAAGCCGCCGGCCGACTGCAGCGGGCCGGTGTCATCAGCTATCGCCGTGGCCATATCACCGTGCTGCACCGCGAGGGCCTGGGATCGCGGGTCTGCGAATGCTACGCGGTGGTGAAGCGTGAATTCGACCGGTTGGTCCCCGACATGCTGGAAAGGCAAGCGATCTTGAACGCGGAATAAGCGCCGGGATGCTATGTGCGCTGCCGCACCGAGCGCATCTGGCGGCCGCCGTACCTTGGCGACGAACTAACCATCAGGAGTCAAATCACATGAAACTTGCAATTATCTTCGCCGCCGCGGCGGCCTTGGCCTTGTCTGCCTGCAGTAGCTATGGCAGCAACGACGGTTACCGCAGCTCGGGCTACAACAACGCACCCGCCAATTGCTATGACTGTGGCGTGGTACAACGCATTGAAAGCTACACCGGTGAACAGCGCCGCACTTCCGGCGTTGGCGCAGTTGCCGGCGCGTTGATCGGCGGTGCCCTCGGTAACCAGGTTGGAGCGGGCGACGGCAAGAAAGTCGCGACCGTGGCGGGCGCGGTTGCCGGCGGCTTCGCTGGCAACGCCATCGAGAAGAACAATATGGACAGAACCTGGCATGAAGTGACCGTGCGCATGAACGACGGTCGTACCGTGGTGTTGTCGCAGGACGATTTGAGTGGCGTGCGCGAAGGTTCGCGCGTGATTATCCGGAACGGCCGCGCGCAACTAAATTGACGGTAACCGTGGTGGCGTCGTCCATGAACTGGACCTCGCCATCCTGCACGAAGCACTGAAGCGACATGTTTCGCTTGCATAGCGCCGCGATTGCCTGGCTGGTGTCCGGCGATACGTCGAACACTTCCAGGTTGCGGCAGCGTTCCAGCGCCTGCGCGTTCTTTTCCCACCAAAGCGCGGCGCTGCGACCGCTGAAGTTGTAGATGCGGACCTTGCTGGCTCGGCCACAGGCCTTGCGGATCCGCTGCTCATCGGGCTGGCCAACCTCGATCCACAGGTCCACTTGCCCGGTCAGGTCCTTCAGCCACA
>JBBRXD010000053.1:0-11239 GCA_038248775.1 Lysobacterales bacterium
CAGGCGGGTGCGCGCGGTGTTGAAGGACGCCGGGTCGAGTACGACCTTGGCGTAGCCCCAGTCCTCGAAGTTCGGGTACACCAGGTCGGGACAGGCCTTGCCAACCAGGGTTGGCACGGGGGTATTGGCGCCCTTGTAGGTGACGGACTGCTTGTGGGACAGCACCAGCTTGTCGCCGGAAAGATTGAACAGCGCAACCTGCACCAATTGCTCGCGCAAGGTGGGGAAGGCCGGGATGGCAGCGGCCTGCACCAGGTTGAAGGCACTGATCTTGCCGCCGCTGCACGTGAAGCCGGCGCTGAGCGTATTCAGCCCGGGCTCGTAAAGCCACTCCTTGGCCCACGGCGTCAGGTTGCGGCCGGAGGCATGGGACAGCGCGCCGATGAAGTCTTCCAGCGTGGCGTTGCGGTAGGAAAATTCGGTCAGGTACTCGTGCACGCCGCGACGGAAGGGTTCATCGCCGATCAAATTGCGCAATTGGTGCAGCGTGGCGGCGCCCTTGTTGTAGGTGATGGCGTCAATGTTGTCGAAGGCATTGGCGGTTGAGGCAACCGGGACTTCGATGGCATGCGTGGTGATGCTGTCGTCTGTGCGGTAGGCGCCCTGCTTGCCGCGATAGAACGACAGCCAGGTGTTATGGAAGTCGGGCGAGGTCGTGCTGCCCAGCGTTGCCATGTAGGAGGCGAAACTCTCGTTCAGCCACAGGCCGTTCCACCATTTCATGGTGACCAGGTCGCCGAACCACTGGTGCGCCATTTCATGCAGGATCACCGAGAAAAGGCGCTCCTTCTCGTCGGCGGTCATGCCACTGGCGGACAGGAATCGGGTTTCGGTGAAGGTAACGGCGGCGGCGTTTTCCATCGCGCCATAGATGAACTGCGGTACCAGGATCTGGTCGTATTTCTTGAACGGGTAGGCGATGCCGAAGTACTCATCGAAATAGACCAGGCCTTCCCTCGTGGCCTTGAACCAGTCAGCCGGGGAAACCTGGTTTGCGACCGACTGGCGCGCGAACAGGCGCATCGGGTACTTGCCGGTGCTGTCTTCCCACATTTTGTAGGGACCGGCATGCAGCGAGAAGTTGTACGGGCTGAGCACCGGCGTGACCGGGAAGGTCCACTGGCGCGTGCCGCCCGCTTCCTTGATACCAGTTTCGCGCGTGGACGAAATGACCTGCCATTGCTTCGGCGCCGACACATTCAACTGGTACGTCGCTTTCAAATCAGGCTGGTCGAACAAGGCGAACATCTGGTGCGCGGCGGCCGGCTCGAAGTGCGAGTACAGATAGACGCGGCCATCGGTCTTGTCCACTTAGCGATGCAGGCCTTCACCGTTGGTATTGTGTTCGCGCGCGTAGCTGACGCTGACGCTGTTGCGGCCGAGTTTCAGGTTGGCGCTGGCGATGGTGATGAACCACTGGTTGTATTGGGGCTCCAGCGTCTTGCCGTTGACGACCAGCCGGCTGATTTGTGCCTTGTCCAGGTCCACGGTGAGCGGTGTGGATTTATCCGACAGATCGAAGTCGATCTTTGAGGTCGCGTTGAAGGTCGGCTCGCCAGTCAGCGTGAAGTCCAGCACGTAGCTGACCCCGGAAACCCGCGCCGAGCGGGCGGCTGCTTCTTCCTGGCTGAGGTAGCGGTTTTCGGTACGAGGCTTAACTGCCGGCAGCGCAGACTGGGCTGCGACGGGCGCAGCAGGGAATGCCATGGCCACGAAGGCGATGGCCATTGCCAACATCGGACGGTTCAGCTGGGACATGGAGGACTGCCATGATGGAATCGGGGCGGCGAATTGCGTTGCAACCGGGCGCTTCCGGCGAGAGTATCCGGGCGTTTCGCACCTTCCAAGTCACCAACAGCACTTTCCCCGCTGCCGGGGATGTGCTTGCCTTGTCGGCGAGGGGTCAGCCCGCGCCAACAAGGCACACCACAAATCAGAACTGATAGCCGAGCGAGAAACCGATCACCAGCGGATCGACGTTCGCGGTACCCACGTTGCCGAGGGTTTCCACACTCACGTCGGTGTCGAAATCAAGCTTGGCAATGTCGGCGCGCAGGAACAGGTTTTCACTCACAAAGAAATCCACGCCGCCGCCATAGACCAGGCCATTGGAATTGCTGGCCGTTACGTCCAGACCAGCCAGCGCACCCTTGGACTGTTCGCCGGACAGGGCCACCCAGCCGTAGCCCAGGCGCACGAACGGACGCACTTTCGATTCGGCAAGGAACTGATAGTTGATGCTCAAGATCGTGGGGCGATGCTCGACGCTGGCAACCGTGCCCAGCCCAGCCAGGCTGACATCGTGCTCGTAGGCGACCAGTGCAGTGTTGAGCTCGGCAAACACGTTCGGAGTGAACCTGTAGCCAAGGCTGCCAGTGAGGCTCCAGTCATCGCTGACGCTGGCATCGACGCCAGCCAGCGAGCCGTTGTCGGAATCGGGATTGACGTTGGTGTAGCCAACGGTTCCGAAGAACTGGGCGTTGGCGGCACCGGAGGCGAGGAGGCCCGCAAGGGCCAGTGAAGCTAGGCAGGTATTTTTCATTTGGAGTCTCCGTCGTCGTAAGGTTGCAGGTAGGGCAATCACTTGTTTGCCGGGGATCAAAGCTAACAACCCACGAATAAAGATCATGTGTAAAAAAATTGCAAAGTCGTGAGCGTCACGTGAAAAAAGAGCTGCCCCGCAACGATGGCGTTGCCGCGCGCAGTCCCAGAGCCACGTTGAATCGCAAAGGAGTCGTATGGAACCGTCCAATGGCAACTGGCCCACGGGCCCAACTGGCCGCTTCCTGGTAACGCTGCGCGACGGCCCCTTCGCCAAGTCGCGCGTGTTGCGCGATTCAGCGGGCCTGCGCATGGCAAGCAGCATGGACCTGCCCTCGGGGGTCGAACTCGAGCTTCTGGGTGACTTGAGTGGCGTGGTGTACGAAAACGTGGGCGTTGCCGTCGTCGATGTCGATCCGGAGCAAGAGTTCGCCCTGGCTCGGGCGTTGTCGGATGAAAACAATCCGATCATTGCGGTGGATCCCGAGCAATATGGCCACGCGCTTGCCGGCATGATGGAAGGCCAGGCACGCGGCATCGGTACACCGTATGCCGACAGCCTGTACTTCACCTGGGGCCTGGAGGCGACGGGTGTATCGACCAGCTACGCCAGTGCACCCGACATCCGCGTGGCGGTGCTCGACAGTGGCTTCGACCTTGGCCATCCCGATTTCAACGGGCGCAACCCGCTTGCGCGCAGTTTTATTCCCGGCGTGGCGACGGCGCAGGATGGTTTCGGCCACGGCACGCACGTCATCGGCACTTGCTGCGGACCGCGACGCGTGAGCGGATCCAGCCGCGCTTACGGTATCGCCAACAACGCGCCACTACTGGTCGGAAAAGTACTCGACGATGCCGGCGGCTACCAGGATGGATGGGTGATCGCTGGCATCAGTTGGGCCTTGGCCAATCGCGCCGACATTATTTCAATGTCGCTGGGCGCGTTCGTGTTCGCCGGCATGGGCCACGTGCAGGCTTACGAACATATTGCGCAAAAGGCGCTTGCCGCCAACAGCCTGATCATCGCTGCGGCGGGCAACACGCGCAACAGCGCCGTGTACAGTCCTGCCAACTGCCCCTCCATCCTGGCGGTGGGTGCCGTGGACCGCAGGCTGGACCTGGCCGCGTTTTCTTCCATCGGCATCAACCCCAACGGCGGCGAAGTAAACCTGGTTGGCCCCGGCGTCGAGGTGCATTCGAGTCGGCCGATGTCCACGCGCTATGGAATGATGCAGGGCACCAGCATGGCCACGCCACATGTATCGGGCTGCGCGGCGCTGTGGGCGCAGTCGACCGGATTGCGAGGTCGCGCGCTGTGGGAACAACTGCGATTGTCCGCGCGCCCGATCGGCCTGGCGGCGCAGCAGGGTGGTGCGGGGCTGGTGCAGGCACCGCAAGCTTGAGGCAAGCGTCGTCGGCCGTTCGCGCCGCTGCTGGCTCTGGCGTAGCATAGACATGCCAGCCGAGATGGGCGGGTCAGGCGACCTGTTGCCAGAGTAGAATCGAGGCAATTATCGACAATGGCGAGCAAGGGTCCTTGATGCGTCCTGGCAAATTCCTGATTGTTTCTTTATTCCTGCTGCTTG
Source organism: Lysobacterales bacterium (assembly GCA_038248775.1). Taxonomy (GTDB): domain Bacteria; phylum Pseudomonadota; class Gammaproteobacteria; order Xanthomonadales; family Xanthomonadaceae; genus Arenimonas. Next base: position 4,128 of record JBBRXD010000053.1, read on the forward strand.
CACCGATGATGGCCAGCGCAACTGCGACACCTGCACCGGTGGCTCCCGCCGCGGCAAAGCCTGCGCCTGCCACCCCCGATCGGGTCAACACGCTGGAGACGGTCGTCGTGTCCGGCATCCGCCCCGGGCCCGCCTTGTGGAAGGTCAGCAGCGGGGACAAGGTGCTGTGGATACTGGGCACGGTATCGCCGGTGCCGGAGAAGATGGAATGGTATTCGCCGCAATCCGAAGCCGTGTTGCGCAATGCGACGGAAATTATCTGGCCACCGCAGGCGGGTGTGCAGGTGGGCTTCGGCAGCGCCTTCAAGGCAGCCTTCGCCATGCCGACCATCCTGCGCGCACGCAAGAATGCCGACGGCAAGCTGTTGAAGGACGTGTTGCCACCGGACCTTTACGCGCGATGGGCGCAGCTCAAGCAGCAGTACGTCGGCAAGGACAAGTCCATCGAGGAGTGGCGGCCCATCTTCGCGGCGGGCAAGCTGTATTCGGCCGCACTCGAAAAGGCCGGGCTGACCTCGGGCACCGGCACCGGCGGCAGGATCTCCGAAGTTGCGAAAGAGCGGGACATCAAGCGGACCCTCACCAGCGTCAACATCGCCATCACCGATCCCAAGGGCATGGCCAAGTCCTTCACCAAATCCAATATTGATGATGTTGCCTGCTTCAGGAGCGTGCTCGACCGCCTGGAACTCGAGGTAGCCCATGCGGCGCTTCGCGCCAACGCCTGGGCCGTCGGCGACCTGCCGGAACTCACCCGACTGGTGGACAGGGATCGGCTTCCTTCCTGCCTTGAGGCCTTTGCAAAAGTGGAGGCGATGAAAGACTCGGGAATCCTTGAGGCGACCGCGCAGTCGCGGGTGAAGTGGATGAAGGCGGTGGATGCCGCGCTGGCCACGAACGCGACCAGTTTCGCCACGCTGCCGATGATCGAAATCGTCACGTCTGACGGGCTATTGTCGAAGTTGCGGGAAAAAGGCTACCTGGTCGTTGAACCGCAAGGGAGCGTGCAATGAAAACTGTCCTGGTTACCGGCGCCAATCGTGGCATCGGACTGGCGCTGGTCAAACAATTCCGAAGCCACGGCGATTCAGTGGTTGCGGTCTGTCGCCATGACAGCGAGGAACTGATGGCCACCGGCGCGCGCGTGGAGACCGGAATCGACGTGACCGACGATGCCGCGCTGGCCGCACTGGATGCACGGCTCGGCAACCTGAATCTGGACCAGCTGTGGTTGAATGCGGGCGTGCTGGAGCGCGACACCCTGGACAAATTGGACGGCAGCGCGTTCGACGCGGTGCGCCGGCAGTTCGAAGTCAATGCGATGGGGCCGTTGCGCGTCGCGCACGCCTTGCATCACCGGCTGGGCAAGGGATCGAAGGTCGCCATCATCACCAGTCGCATGGGCTCGATCGAGGACAATAGTTCCGGCGGCTACTATGGCTATCGCGCATCGAAGGCGGCAGTGAATGCGATCGGGAAATCGCTGGCGATCGATCTCGGCCCACGCGGCATTGCCGTGTACCTGTTGCATCCGGGGTATGTGGCGACCGACATGGTCGGCGGTACCGGCGACATCAGCCCTGACGTGGCCGCGCAGCGGCTGGTCGCCCGCGTGGACAGCCTGGACCAGGCCCAGACCGGCACGTTCTGGCATTCCAACGGCAGCCAGCTGACCTGGTAGGCGGCACCTGCAACCAAACGCCGGTTCAGCGCAGCCAGACCTCCACCCGGTCATTGCGGTAGCGTGCCGCCGGCAAGGCTGGATCGAGCAGGTTCATGCGACCGCCAAATCCGCGCACCGTCACCACTTTCATGTTGAGTGCGAGGAATTCGCTGGAAACATAATCGGCGCGTTCCTGGCTCTGGAACAGTGACTGATAGGGCGATTGAGGCTGCGGATTGGCAAAGCCCATCAGCATTACCCGACGACGGGAATTTTCAGGCCGCTGCAGGTAGGCGGCGAGTCGCTCGATGTCTTGGCGGCTGCGGCTGTCGAACAGGTCAATACCCTTGCCGAATCGGAGCGTCATCGGCAAGCGCTCGGCTTTTCTGGCCAGTTGCGTGTATTCATCTGGCGCGGCGTCGAGGTGGTCGGGCCGCATCGGAGAAATCTGCAGGGAAACGAACTGGGAGCGTGCCACGACGGCTTGCCCCGCGGGCGAAACCACATATTGGGCAAAACTTCGTCCCAGCGCGGTAATCAGTTGTCCCGTGTGGAAGTAGACCCGTCGCAGCAAGGGATAGTCTTCCGATCCGACGCTTAGAAAGTCCGGAGAGAACGCGCGACGGCCGCTGCGGATCGCCAGGGGCTTTAGCATTCCGCGAGCTGACCGCAGCCCTACAATACCCATGGCGAGCCGGTCGTTCTTCACCGCGGCCACGACGCCAGATGGGCTGCGATGGCGCGAGCCAGCCGCCTTGACCCGCTCGCTTCCAGGCAACAACTGGGCAAGGGCTTCGTTGGCACCCGACTGCGCCGGCAGCAGGTGTAACTGGATGCGTCCCGGCGTGCCGCCGAGTTGCTGCCAGTCGGTAGTCTTGCCAGCGAGCACATCACGCAGTTGCGCAACGCTTAGTTCAGTGACTGGATTGTCCGGCGACACCAGCACCACCAGACCGTCCAGACCCAGCACCCATTCCTGGTCCGGCGACTTGAGATCGCCCAGTTGCCAGGCATCGTCCAGTTCGACAGCATTGGGCTGCCGCGCCGACATGCTGATCTGTGCATCGCCGCTGATGATCGCCTGCAGCCCGGACGCGGTGCCACGCTTGTCAATTTCAACCACCAGGCTTTGGCCATCGCGGACAGCGGCAATTTCAGTTCGGGAAACCGACGGGTCGCGACGCTTGACCTGTTCATAGCCGATGTCTGTCAGCCAACGCTGCACCAGTGTCGGCACAAGGCGATCGCCCAGCAGGTTCGACCCATGGATGCGCAGTCTTTCTGCATCATCTTCCTGACCCAACACGGGCGCTGCCAGCAGGAGCAAACTTGCGAACACGGCGGCGCGGAATTTCATGGTTCATCCCCCAAGAGCATTCCAGCATGGCGAACGCGTGTTGCATTCGGATGACTGGCATTTTTGTCACACGACGGCAATCTGCGCGCCATGCCACTGTCGCGCGACTGGCATAGCTTTCGCGAAACCATCGCTGTGGGTGCATATGCACGATCCAGACCAGAGGCATCGGGCGGTCTTCATATCGGACGTACATCTGGGTTCCGCGCACTGCCACGCCGACGAACTGGCCAATTTCCTTGCAACGCTCAGCTGCCGTCGCCTGTACCTGGTTGGCGACATCCTGGACTTGTGGTGGCTGGCGCAAAAGCGCGCTACCTGGGGCGAGCCACAGCACCGGGTGATTGCCGCGTTGCATGCACTCGCGCGACAGGGCACTGAACTGGTCTATATGCCTGGCAACCACGACCGCCCGCTGCGGCAACTTTGCGGGCTGGTGCTGCCGCGAATGCGGGTCCGTCGACGCGCGGTGCATACCCTGCTTGACGGCCGACGACTGCTGGTTATCCACGGCGACGACTACGACGACGCGGTCCAGGCGGGAAACGTTCGCGAGGCCTTTGGCAACTGGCTGTACTACGTGATCTTGAGCAGCAACCGCGTCAGCAACCTGCTGCGTCGCCGGCTGGGGCTGCGGTTCTGGTCATTGGCTGATTTTCTCAAGCGCAAGAGCAGCGCGGCCGAGCAATACATCGAACGGTTCGTGCAGGCAGGCATTGAGGATGCGCGCCGTCGGGGACTCGACGGCATCGTCTGCGGCCACATCCACCGCGCCGACCTGCGCCACGTGGATGGCCTGATCTACGCCAATGACGGCGATTGGGTTGAGAGTCTGAGCGTGCTGGCCGAGGATGCCGACGGCAATCTCAGGCTGCTGGGACATACCGGCGTGGAACTGGCTTGCTTGCCGCGCCGGCCTGCGCCGCCAGTTGCGCGTATAGCTCGACCACCCGTGCCATCCAGGCATCGGCACTCCAGGCCTGCGCGTCGAGCAGGCTCTCGCTCGCCAGCGTCGCGCGCAACGCGGGCGAGCGCAATAGTGCGGCCACGTGGTTTGAGAAAATCCGCGGGTCTTCTTCGCTGACCAGCGCGCCACGTGCATCGCGCAGTACCGTGGCCGTGCCAAGTACGGCCGTTGATACGATCGGCAAGCCCAGCGCCATCGCCTCGGCCAGTACCAGGCCCTGGGTTTCGGTAGGCGAGGCAAACACGAATACATCCCCTGCGCGATAGCAGTCGAGCAATTCGCGGCGCCGGTCGAGATTGCCGACAAAGAGCAGGTTCGACTGCAGGCCGAAATCCGTACCCAACTGTTTCAATCGTTCGGCGTCCGGGCCTTCGCCGGCGACGATGAATAGCAGGTCCGGAAACTCGGCCACCAGTTGCTGCGCGACTTGCAGCAGGAAGCCGATGTTCTTTTCACGCGCCAGGCGACTGACCGTGACCAGTGTCGGTCGCCGCAACCCAATGCCGTGCTTTCGCCGAAACTCAAGGCCGGAGCCGCCTTGGAACTCCGACAGGTCGATGCCCGTTGGCAGCACGGTGTGCGGCGTACGGATGCCATAGCGCTGCACCACCTCCACCATCTGCTGCGAGGGAACGATCATGTGGTCCACTTCGTGGCACAGCTTGCGCGACCGTTGCCGCGCGAAAAATCGCAGCAGCGCAGACGGCAACCAGGGTAGGTAAAGCGCGGCATATTCCTCGAAATGCGTGTGGTAGGTTTCAACCGTGGGTCGCCGCGTAATGCGCGCCAGCCTCACTCCCAACTGGTGCGCCCGGAATGGGGTATGCACGTGGATCACGTCCCAGTGGCGCAAGGCCAGCTTCGGAATTACGCCTTGCAGCGCGGACGCCTTGATCAGGCGATCTTCCGGGTCGAAGAACACTTGACGCGAGGCAAGGCGGATCACTTCGAATGCCCCGTCGCCGTCGTGCTGCGCTTGTCCGCTGGCCGGCCCGTAGTCAGGGGCCACGATCGTGACTGAATGACCCATTCGTGCCAGTGAATGCGCAAACGTGCGGATCGAGGTCGAGACGCCATTCACCCGGGGAAAATAGACGTCGGACAACAGTAGGATTTTCATCCGATCAAGCGTAGACGCGTAACGTTACTGATTTGCGACGGTGAGGTCCTTTGCCTCGCCGCAGGGTCAGTGGGCGGCGGAAAGATCAACGGCGAAACTCATCAGCACGCCCGGAATCAGCGTCTTGCCGTCGGGGCAGGGGGTGCCGAGCGGGACCTGGGCGCGGCTGTCGTCGCCGCGATTGACGCAGACCTCGAACTGTTCACCGGAGCCGGTCTGGCTGACGCTGAAGTCATTGTCGGTACCGATCAATACTAGAGTGCGACCGTCGGCCAGTTGCGGGCCGATGGCCAGGCCTTCTATTTTTTCGGGAATGCTCAGGTCTTCGGCCTTCAGCGCAGCAAGCAGGTCAACCTCAAGTGCTTTTTGTACTGGCGTCACGCCCATGGGCAGGGAATCGCTGCCGGCCAGGGACACGTCCTGCACGTTGCTCGCGCCTGCCAGGTTGATGCGGTAAACCTTCTTGTGCAACGGCGTGGCAGTAGGATCAACGCCCAGGCCGCGGTTGTCGCGCTCCAGGACCAGGAATTCGGTGTCCGAGAGCGCGGTGATGGCGCTCAGGCCGATGCTGCGACCCTGGTTGGTCGCGGAAAAATTATCCGTCTCTGACTCGTTGATGGCGTTCAACACGGTTCGGCTTTCCAACTGGTAGATGAACTGCCCGGTGGATAGTCCGCTCACGACATCGAATTCAACCACGCGCACGTTGCGGCTGCGGCGTCCGTCATTGCTGCTGCCCTCATTTACCAGCGGATCCTGCATGGCAGCATAGAGTTTGTCGCCCGTGGTATTGAAGGTAAGGCCTTCGAAACCGCGATTGTCCTGGCGACCACTCACGATGGTTGGCCGCCCGTCCACGTAGTTGGCAACGCCATTGACGTCCACCGACTTCAGGTTCGACGGCACCTCCAGGGCGCGGATGAACTGACCGCTGGAAGTGAACTCGTAAACACTTGGACCGTATTCATCGGCAACGAAGAAGTGACCGCCGTTGCCGATGGCCAGGCCCTCCGGGTCAAAGCTCGCGCCGAGCTGCGTCTTGTCGCCATTGAGCAACAGCGGATTCAGGCCGTTGAACAGCAGGCCGTCCTCGCCCTTGAACAGCACGGTCTTCTTGATCACGGGCTGGCCGATGACGCCGGTAGCGGCATTGAACGGCACACTCAGCCGCTCCACGCGCGTCGCATAGTCGATCAGACCGCCACCGGGGCCGCGGTCGGCCAGTGCGAACCAGTCACCGGTCTTCGCGTCGTAGATGAAGTCCGAGTAGAAGCCGAAGCGGTTGAGGTTGGTACTGCTGGCAACACCCTTGCGCAGCGCCAATGCGTCGGTGGTGTCAGCCGGGGTCTCGATGACATTGACCAGCGACCAATGGGACGCCTGGGCCAAGGGGGAGAGCAGGGCAAGTGACAAGGCAGCGACGAGGGGGCGGATCATGGTGTTTCCTTCGGTGGACGGGGATGCCCAAAGTTAGGGCTTGCGTGTTTCAGTCAGGTTGCAGTCTTGGCCTCCTCGGATAAGCTAGGCGTCTGACTGCACCGGAGACTCAAATGCGCCTGTGGAACTTGTTGCTCGGTGCCAGCCTGTTGGCCTTGGCTGGCTGCGCCAGCGTCGGCACACCCGCGAACGATGCACTTGCTGAAGCGCTGGCCAATCCCGCCCGATCCGATGCCGATCGCGAACGCGACCTGCGCGACCTGCCTGGCGATGTCCTGAAATTGGCCGGCTTACGACCTGGCATGAAGGTGGCGGACATCTTTGGTGGTGGCGGCTACTACAGCGAGATCATCGCTGGCATCGTCGGCCCGAAAGGCCAGGTTCGCCTGATCAACAACCCGGCCTATGACGGCTACGCAAAGAAAGGGCTGGCCGCGCGCCTTGCCGACAACCGCTTGCCCAACGTCAGCTACGAAGTGCTGCCGCCCGAAGCGATGAAGCTTGGCAAGGGCACGCTGGATGGCGCGCTGATCGTGATGTCCTACCACGACCTGTACGTGGTTGACCC
>JBBRXD010000054.1:0-11015 GCA_038248775.1 Lysobacterales bacterium
CAATGCAGTCTTCCCTGGATGGCACATCCAATGTGCCAGATGCGTCCAGCATACTTGCCGCCGCTTTACACCCGCAAGTAACATCGTGACTGTTTTCCCCCAGGCCACCGTCTTGTACCTGTCCGGCAGCATCACCGCCCTGGCGACGCCGTTTACCGCCGCTGGCGATATCGATTTCGAGTCCTGGAAGCGGCATCTGGACGCACAACTGGCCGCTGGCACCCTGGCCCTTGTCGTTGCGGGTTCCACCGGGGAAGCCGCCACGCTTTCCGACCAGGAATACGCTCGCCTGATTCGCGCCGCGGTCGACCAGGTCGGCGGCCGCGTGCCGGTGCTGGCCGGCACGGGCTTGTCGGGAACGGCAAAGACCATTGCCCAGACCCGCCTCGCCCGCGACAGCGGCGCCGATCTGGCACTGGTGGTCACACCTCCCTATGTCCGTCCAACCCAGGCCGGACTGCTGGCGCACTACCGCGCCGTGGCCGAGCAGGGCGGCTTACCTGTCATCCTGTACAACGTGCCCGGCAGGACCGGCTGCGACTTGCTGCCCGATACCGTGGCTGAGCTCGCAGCGCACCCGAACATCGTTGGGCTGAAGGAAGCGTGCAGCGACACGCCGCGCTGGAAAGCGCTGTATCCCATTGCCAGTTCCAGCTTTTCCCTGCTCAGCGGCGACGATCCAAGCTTCCTGCAGGCGATTCGCGGCGGCGCAAGCGGGGTGATTTCAGTGGCTTCCAACGTGGTCCCCAGGTCTTTTGCCAGGCTCTGCCACTGGGCCGCCAACGGCCAGGACGAACTGGCTGACACCCTGGACGGCCAATTGCAGCCGGTTTACGACTTCCTCGGCGTCGAGCCCAATCCCATCCCCCTGAAGGCCCTGCTGGACCGGATGGGCATCGGCCACGGCCTGCGCCTGCCGCTGCTGGATCTGTCGGGGGAACACGCCGAACTCGCCAATCGGATGGCCAGCCTCTGTCGCGACATCGAATCCCATCTACAATGATGACCTTGTTCAGGAGAACCCGATGACTTCCACCCCTCGTTTGATGCGTACGCTGTTGGTTGGCGCCGTGGTCCTTGCCCTGGCCGGCGCCGGCACCGGCTGCAGCTGGTTCAAGAGCAAGACCAAGTCCAACTACATGGCCAGCAAGGAAAGCCAGCCGCTTGAAGTTCCGCCGGGCCTGAACCTGCCCGACACCTCGGGTTCGACCGCGCTGCCGTCGCTGTCAAGCGCCAGCGGATCGCGTTCCGGCGTGGCCTCCGACATCACTCTTCCGGGCAGCGCAACCGCCAACTATCCGAAAATCGGCGCCGCGCTCGAAGGCATCGAAGGTCTGGTCATCAACGGACGCGCCGAAGCGCTTGGCAGCTTCGATGTGACCTACCAGGGCCAGAGCTTCCTGATTCGAGTGCAGGACAGTGCAGGCGCAAGCCGCCTGATAGCACTCAGCCCAGATGGGCGCGTCCTTACCAGCGGTCCGGCCGCGACGGTATTGGCCGCGATCAGGGCGAAGTTGTAAGCAGCCAGGTCAGCGCTTTAGTTCGGCAAGCTTATCGGGCTTGCCGTCCCATTCCGCAGCGTCTGCGGGGGCGTCGATGCGCACAGTGATCACCGGCCATCCTTTCGACAGTTCGGCATTCAAGGCGATGAATTTTTCCTGGCCCGCCGGGACATCGTCCTCGGGATAGATGGCCTTGGCCGGGCATTCCGGCTCGCACAGGGTGCAATCGATGCATTCATCCGGATCGATGACCAGGAAATTCGGGCCTTCATGGAAGCAATCCACCGGGCAGACTTCCACGCAGTCAGTGTATTTGCAGCGTATGCAGTTCTCGACAACGACGAAGGGCATGTTGCATCCGAAAAGTGGAAACGGTGGCGCTCCCTACGAGGTTCGAACTCGTGTTCCAGCCTTGAGAGGGCCGTGTCCTGGACCACTAGACGAAGGGAGCGCATGGATTGCACCGGTGGCGCAGGCTAGTATAGCGGCTTGACCACCCTGTCGCCTAGGCACTGCCTGCGACTCTTCAGACCGGAAGGAATCCGGTCCAGAGATCCCATGACGGAAACCAGCACCAACTTCCTGCGCTCACCCCGGATCGTTCCGCGGGATGGGCATGGCATATCCCGCAAGGACATCAGTCCCAATGCGTTGCGCGTGCTTTATCGCCTGCGCGAGGGCGGCTTTGCCTCGTTCCTGGTCGGTGGCGCGGTGCGCGACCTGCTGATCGGCGGGCACCCGAAGGATTTTGACGTCGCCACCGATGCGACGCCCGAACAGGTCAAGTCCCTGTTCCGGAATTGCCGACTGATCGGCCGGCGCTTTCGCCTGGCGCATGTGATCTACGGTCGCGAGATCATCGAGGTCGCAACCTTCCGCGCCAATGAAGATGATGGCAGCGGCGATCGCGAAACCGTTGGCGAGGGCCGCCTGAGCCGCGACAACGTCTATGGCACCGTCGAAGACGATGCCGTCCGCCGTGACTTCACTGCAAATGCGCTTTATTACGCCATCGAGGATTTTTCAGTGCGCGACTACGTCGGTGGCTTCGAAGACGTGCAGGCGCGCGTGCTGAAGCTGATCGGCGATCCCGAGTCGCGCTATCGCGAGGATCCGGTGCGCATGTTGCGCGCCGTCCGCCTGGCATCGAAGCTCGATTTTTCGATCGACCGTGCCGCAGCCGAACCCTTGCCGCAATTGGCGGAATTGCTTTCCGGCGCCGCACCTGCCCGATTGTTCGATGAGTGCCTGAAGATGTTCATGGCCGGGCATGCCGAAAAGAGTTTCCTCGCGCTCGAGCGCCATGGGCTGTTGGCCGCCTTGTTCCCGGAAACCGCCAAGGCCCTGGCAACCAATCGCAGCGGCGCGCTGCGCGCCACCCTGTTGCAGGCCTTGCGCAGCACGGATGGACGCGTCGCCGAAGACAAACCGGTAACGCCGGCCTTCCTGTTTGCCGCACTATTGTGGCCGGCGTATTGCCGTGAACTGGCCGTCCTGCAAAAGGCCGGTGTCGATCCCCTGGCGGCCCAGCAGCGCGCCGCCGATCGCGTCACCCTGCACCAGGCCGAGCGCATCGCCTTGCCACGGCGTTTCTCGCAGCCGATGCAGGAAATATGGCTGCTCCAGCCGCGCTTCTCGCAGCGCCAACGCAAGCGCGTATTTCGTTTGCTGGCGCATCCACGCTTTCGCGCCGCCTTCGATTTCCTGGAATTGCGCGGCAGCAGCAGCCCCGAAATAGCCGAGGACGTGGCTTTCTGGCGCGAGGCACAATTGCAGTCGCCCGAGCATCTGGCCGAATCCTTGGACGGCAGTCGCGCAGCAGGGGGCGATTCGCGCCACGATCCCGATATTTCGTCGCCACCGCGCAAGCGGCGCCGTCGCCGCCGGCCTTCTGGCGGATCGCAGCCCGCGGCAACGCCAGACTGATGCCTGACTCCGTCCGTGCTTTCGTGGGACTGGGCGGCAACATCGGCGATGTGGCCAACACGCTGATGGAAGCGATCTGGGCGATTGACGGCTTGCCACAGACCAGCGTGCGCAGCCAGTCGGACCTGTATCGTTCACCGCCATGGGGTCGCACCGACCAGGATCCCTTCATCAACGCCGTCGTTGAATTGCAGACGCGATTGGCGCCAATGGTATTGCTCGACAGCCTGATCGAGATAGAAGAAAGATTTGGCCGCGTGCGCAGCGCGGACGAGCGCTGGGGGCCACGAACGCTGGACCTCGACCTGCTGTTGTTTGGTGAGCAAACGATCCAGTCACCGGGTCTTTGCATCCCCCATCCTCACCTGCATGAGCGAGGCTTCGTGCTGGTACCCTTGGCCCAGATCGCAGCCAATCTTGACGTGCCCGGCCAGGGCCGGGTCGCCGACCTGCTCGCCGCAATCGATGCTTCCGGTATCGAGGCCATCGACTGAGCTCCAAGGATTCCAGACATGTACGCCGATAACGCGAAGACTGCTGCACGCCCTGCCGTCACCGTGCCCAAGCTGCGGCAGATGAAAGCCGATGGCGAACGCATTGTTTCCCTCACTGCCTACGATGCCAGCTTCGCCCGGCTGATGGACGCCTGCGGCGTGGATGTGGTCCTGGTTGGTGATTCGCTGGGCATGGTGGTGCAGGGACACAAGAGCACGCTGCCGGTCACTGTTGCCGACATTGTTTACCACTCGGCCTGCGTGGCGCGGGGCGTGCGCTCCGCACTACTGGTTTCAGACATGCCGTTCCAGAGTTGCGCGACGCCGCTTCGGGCGCTGGAGTCGGCGGTACCGATGCTGGCCGAGGGCGGTGCCAGCATGGTCAAGATCGAAGGCGCCGGGCCGATGCTCGAAACGATCCAGTTCCTCACCGCGCGCGACATTCCCGTGTGCGCGCATCTGGGCCTGACACCGCAATCGGTGTTGAAGCTTGGTGGTTACCGGGTGCAGGGCAGGGAACAGGCAGCCGCAGCTCGTTTGCTGTCCGACGCGGCTGCCGTGGCCGAGGCAGGCGCCGAACTACTCGTGCTGGAGTGCGTGCCGAGCGCGCTGGCAGCTGAAGTCACGGCCAGCCTGCAGATACCGACCATTGGCATCGGCGCCGGCCCTGCCTGTGACGGCCAGATCCTGGTGCTGCACGACATGCTTGGCATCAATTCCGGACATCGCAGGCCGCGCTTCGTCAGGAATTTCCTGGAAGGCAACGATTCCATCGCCGCTGCCGTGCAAGCCTATGCAAAGGCGGTTCGTGACGGCAGCTTTCCAGGCCCCGAACACGGCTACGAGTGATGCAGTCCTTTTCAACCATTGCGCAAATGCGCGAACAGGTCGGCCGGTGGCGCCGCGACGGATTGCGCATTGGCTTCGTGCCAACCATGGGCAACCTGCATGCAGGGCATTTCGCGCTGGTCGAACTGGCACGTGAACATTGCGACAAGGTGATTGCGAGCATCTTCGTCAATCCCACCCAGTTTGGTCCCAACGAGGACTACGGCCACTATCCACGTACGCCGGACACGGACATCGCCGGGCTGGCGGACAAAGGTTGCGATGCGATCTTCCTGCCGACGGTAGAGGAGATGTACCCGTTCGGCACCATGGGCTGCGTGCAGATGCATGTGCCTGGCATCACCGACATCCTGTGCGGCGCGCATCGCCCCGGCCACTTCAATGGCGTGGCGCAGGTGGTCTCGCGCCTGTTCAACATGGTGCAGCCCGACGTCTCGGTTTTCGGCCGCAAGGACTACCAGCAGTTGCAGGTCGTCCGCTACATGACCGGGGAAATGAGTTTTCCGGTGCGCATCATCGCGGCGCCGACCCTGCGTGAACCCGATGGCCTGGCGATGAGTTCACGCAACCAGTACCTGCAGGGCGACGAGCGCCAGGTCGCGACCACCGTGTATCAAACCCTGCGCGCGATGCGTGACTCGGCAGCGCGGGGAATACCGCTTCGCGACATCGAGGAGGAAGCCACGAAGGCCTTGCGGGCCGCGGGTTTCAGCGTGGACTATGCACAGGTCCGTCGCAGCGACCTGAGCCGACCAGAGTTGCCGGGCGAGACGGGGCTGGTGGCGCTGATCGCCGCTCGCCTGGGCAGGACGCGGTTGATCGATAATCTGGAATTTGACGGTGAACCATGATGCAGATTGATAAAGGCTGGCAGGCCCTCAGCCACGAAGCGGCGCGGCTGATCGAAGTACCCTTGCGGCAGATGCTCGCCGACGACCCTAGGCGTGCCATCGATTTCAGCCTGCGCGTGGGCCCTCTGTATGCCAACTTTTCGCGTCAGCGATTCGACGATAAAGCGCTCGGCGTTTTGTTCGGGATGGCGCGCGATGCTGGCGTGTCGGCAGCTTTCAGGGCAATGGTCGATGGCACCCACGTGAATGGTTCGGAAGATCGCCCGGCCCTGCATACCGCGCTGCGTAGCGCGCTGGGCGAGGGCGGGACAGCGACCGCCGCCCGAGCCGAAGTGGCGGCTGCGCTCGCCTCGATGCGTGCGCTGTGCGATCGCCTGCGCGCGTCCGATGTCACCGACGTGGTCAACGTCGGCATCGGCGGCTCCGATCTCGGACCGCGACTGGCGGTAGAAGCCCTGCGCGATTTCAGCGATGGTCGCTTCCGCATTCATTTCCTGAACAATGCCGATGCCGGCAATGTGCATCACCTCGTGGGTACGCTTGATCGCAAGCGCACTGCGGTCGTACTGGTTTCCAAGAGCTTTGGCACGCAGGAAACCTTGCTCAATGGCGACATCCTCAAGGCATGGCTTGGCGACGACGAGCGCCTGTTCGCAGTAACGGCCAATGTGTCCAAGGCTGCCGCCTTCGGCGTACCGGCTGCGCAAATTCTTCCGATCTGGGATTGGGTGGGCGGCCGCTATTCGTTGTGGTCTTCGGTGGGCCTGGTGGTTGCGCTGTCGATCGGTTTCGACAACTTCCTGCGCCTGCTTGACGGCGCGGCGATGATGGACGAGCACGCGTTGCGACAGCCGCCAGAGTCCAACCTGGCGGTATGGCATGCGCTGTCGACGGTATGGAATCGCAACGGCCTGGGCCTGGATACGCATGTGGTGTTGCCCTACGACGATCGGCTCGCGCTGTTGCCGTCGTACCTGCAGCAACTGGTGATGGAGAGCCTGGGAAAATCCGTGCGGCCCGACGGTAGCGCCGTCGCGGTGGCGACCGTGCCGGTTATCTGGGGCGGCCCCGGCACCAGCAGCCAGCATAGTTTCTTCCAGGCCCTGCACCAGGGTACCGATACCGTGCCGGCTGACTTCATCGGGGTAGCGCGTCCTGCGCATCCGTATCGCGCCAGCCACGACGCGCTGCTGTCGCACCTGTTGGCGCAGGGCGAGGCTATGGCCAACGGTGCCGCCAATGCCGATCCGCAAAAGGCCTACCCAGGCAACCGGCCATCGACGATGTTCCTGCTGGACGAACTGACGCCGGAAAGCCTGGGCGCCCTGATCGCAATGTACGAACACAGCGTTTACGTGCAGTCTGTGTTGTGGGGCATCAACGCATTCGACCAGTGGGGCGTTGAATTGGGCAAGAAGATCGCCTCGTCATTGCTGCCTGCGGTCGCCGCAGATATCGAATTGCCGGTGGCCGATGTGGTTACCGCACGCTTGCTGGCGGAGTTGCGTTCGCGCCGCTAGCTCGCAGCCGATGCATCGGGCCTGGCGGCTGCAGCGTGTCGCTGCAGCGCCCACTCGACATGTTCACGAACGACTTCTGACGGATCCTCGGCGCGCGCGCGCAGGGCCGCGAGAACGGCTGTCGTGGTGGGGGCATTGCCCAGCGCCACGGCAATGTTTCGCAGCCAGCCTTCGTATCCCGTCCTGCGAATCGCCGAGCCTGCGGTTCGGTCCAGGAATTCATCCCCGGTCCATTCGAAAAGCTCGACCAGGCTGGCATGGTCCAGGTCATTGCGCGCGCGGAAATCCGGTTCGTCGAAGCGCTTGGCGAATTTGTTCCAGGGGCAGACGAGTTGGCAGTCGTCGCATCCGAAGATGCGGTTGCCAATGGCGGCGCGGAACTCCTCCGGAATCGAACCCTTCAATTCGATGGTCAGGTAACTGATGCAGCGGCGTGCGTCCACGCGGTTGGGTGCCACGATCGCCCGGGTTGGGCAGATGTCGATACAGCGGGTGCAGGTGCCGCAGTGCGCGCTGGCCTCTTCGTCCAGCGGCAATGGCAGGTCGGTGAATATTTCGCCGAGGAAAAACCAGCTGCCGGCATCCTTGTTGATCAGGCAGGCGTTCTTGCCAATCCAGCCCAGGCCTGCGTTGCGCGCCAGTGCCCGCTCAAGCACCGGGGCGGAATCCACGAAAACGCGATAGCCGAAGGCACCCACCTCATCGCTGATCCTGTCGGCCAGTTTCTGCAGCCTGGCGCGCATCAGCTTGTGGTAGTCGCGCCCCAATGCGTAGCGGGCCACGTAGGCACGTACGCCATTCTCCAGGGTGTTCCATGCGGCGGCGTCGTCACCGGTGCCATAGTCCATCCGCACTGAGATCACGCGCATCGTGCCTGGCTGCAATTCGGCGGGCCGCGAGCGCTTGTCGCCATGGCGGGCCATGTATTCCATGCGGCCATGCTGGCCCTGCGCGAGCCAGTCGCGCAGGTGGGCCTCGTCCCGCGACAGATCAACATCGGCAATGCCGGCTTGCTGGAATCCCAGTTCAGCACTCCAGTGCTTGATGTTGCCGGCAAGTGTGCGCAGATCGGGCATCGTGCAAGTATAGTTAAGAGATGAATTCGCCGCTGCCCTTGTTCACCGCCGACCAGGTTCGCGCCATCGAGGCGCAAGCCCTGGCAACGTTGGGACTGACGGCCTATGAACTGATGGGACGCGCCGGCGCGGCTGCGTGGCAAGCCTTGCGCCGGCGATGGCCGCAGGTCACGCGGATCGGCGTCGCCTGTGGCCCGGGCAATAACGGCGGCGATGGCTACGTGCTGGCACGGATCGCGAAGGCCGCGGGTTGCCAGGTGCAGGTGATGGTGCCGCCCGACGGCGCGCCGCGGGGGGACGAGGCCAAGCGCGCCGCCGACGACTGGCGCCAAGCCGGTGGGCTGACCCGTGTGTTTGACGGCCAGTTGCCGGAGGTGGACTTGTGGGTGGATGCCCTGTTCGGCATTGGCCTCGTGCGAAAAATTGTTGGCGTGTCCCAGGCGATGATCGAGCGCATCAATGCGTCGCACTTGCCAGTGTTTTCAATTGACGTGCCCTCGGGCCTGGACTGCGATCGGGGCGATGCAGGGCGCGCCTGCATTCGCGCCGACATGACCATTGGACTGCTTGCAGCCAAGCGCGGCGCCTATACGGGCCCGGGTTGCGACGTATCGGGAACGGTCGAGTTCGATTCGATCGGCATGCCCCCGCAATTCCTCGCGCAATTCGCGCCAAGTGCTTTCCTGTATCGCCCGGCCGATCTGGTGGATGGCCTGAAACCCCGACACGCCAATGCGCACAAGGGCGAACACGGGCATGTGCTTTGCGTCGGCGGCGAGATGGGAATGGGCGGCGCCGTCAGGCTGTGTGCCGAAGCGGCCTTGCGCGCCGGTGCTGGCCTTGCCAGCGTGGCAACTCGCACTGAAGGCGTCGCGGCGTTGCTGGCCGCGCGTCCCGAAGCCATGACCCATGCGGTGGAAGATGCCGACGCATTGCAGATCCTGATCAAGCGCGCTGACGTGCTGGCGGTAGGGCCCGGCCTGGGTCGCGGCGATTGGGGACGAGACCTGTTCGAAGCCGCGGCGGCTTCGGGCAAGCCATTGATCCTCGATGCCGACGGACTGGGCATGCTCGCCTTGCATCCGCGTCCACTGCCGCAGGCCATCCTTACGCCGCATCCGGGAGAAGCCGCGCGCCTGCTTGGCTGGCAGAACGAAGACGTGCAATCGGATCGATTCCAGGCCGTCGCTGCCCTGGTGCAGAAATTCAACTGCGTGGTGGTGTTGAAGGGCGCAGGCACGCTGGTCGCCGCGCCTGGCGAAACCACCGCCGTGATTGGCGCGGGCAATCCAGGCATGGCGACCGGTGGAATGGGTGATGTGCTGACGGGCGTCATCGCTGCCTTGCACGCGCAGCGCCTGCCGCTGTTCAAGGCCGCCGTGTTTGGCGCACTGCTGCACGGCGCGGCAGGCGATGCGGCGGCGCGGGTGGATGGGGAGCGCGGCCTGCTGCCGTCGGATCTGTTTCCTCACCTGCGCAGGCTGGCAAATCCGGAATGACCTGGGCGACAACCCTGGCCAACGCGGACGCAACCGATCGCCTCGGCCAGCAACTGGCAAGCGCGTTGCCTGAATCGGCAGTGGTTTTCCTGCGTGGTGACCTGGGCGCGGGCAAGACATCGCTGGCGCGCGCTTTGCTGCGCGGGTTGGGTGTTGAGGGGGCGATCAAGAGCCCTACCTACACCTTGATCGAACGCTATCGGCTCAACGAGGGCGAAGCGGTCCACCTCGACCTTTACCGCATTGCCGAAGCCTCCGAACTCGAGTTCCTGGGGCTGCAGGACCTGATGCCGGATGTGCGCCTGTGGCTGGTTGAGTGGCCCGACCATGGGCTGCGGGCCTTGCCGCCACCTGACCTGGAAATCGCACTTTCGGTGGCCGGGGCAGGGCGCGAAATCCGGCTGGATGCCTGCAGTCCCGCTGGCAGTCGCTGGCTTGCCTGCCTGCCCGATGCAGGCCACTTGGGGGCGGCTTCTTAGGTTGATCCGAGGAAAGTAGGGCAGGTGCTGGATTTACAAGGAAAAAATCCCTTGCAATTGTAAAAATCCAGTGATTCAATCCCGACATGCACCGGATACCCTCCCGTTGGTGGCTGTTCCCCTTTCTGGCCTCGGCCGGCATGGCCGCCAGCGCCGCGGATTTGCAGGGCATCCGCCTGATCGAGGACGATTCCGGCACCCGTATCGAACTCGCCCTCGCCGGCGCGGCCGAATACAAGGTCTTCAACCTGCAGAACCCGGAGCGACTGGTAGTGGACCTGCAGGCCAGTGGCCTGGCCCCGGGTTTCCAGGCGCCCGCGCCGACCGGGATCGTCGCCAATGTTCGGACCGGCAAGCCCACGCCGGGGACCCTTCGCGTGGTGTTCGAGCTCGGACGCGCCGCACCTGCCTACAGCCGCATCGAAAAAGACGGCTTGCAATCGCGGCTGGTGATGGAGCTTGGCGCTCGTCGGTCGCCGATAGCTGTCTCCGAGGCGCCATCGGTCGCGCTCGAAAAAACAATTGCCAGCCTTGCAACGGTGGAACTGCCCACGGCCCCAACCCCGGTCATCGAGCCGGTCGCCGAGCGAGTCGCCGAGACTTCAACGACCGAAACGCCTGTGGCGCGCGGCCCGGCACGCACTGTGCAGGATGTCATCGGCAGTGGCCAACGCAAGCTGGTCGTGGCCATCGATGCCGGGCACGGTGGCAAGGACCCGGGCGCCCTGGGTCCCTCCGGCGTTCGGGAAAAGGCCGTTACGCTCGCTGTCGCGCGCGAACTTGCACGCCAGATCGACGCCGACCCCGGCATGCGCGCCG
>JBBRXD010000055.1:0-10910 GCA_038248775.1 Lysobacterales bacterium
ACGCGCAGGGCGCGCAGGGTCAGCAAGCCCGGGTCGCCGGGACCGGCGCCAACCAATGCCACGCGACCGAGGCCTTTGCGCAGTGGCAACTTGTCGAGGGCCGCGTCGAGTTCAAGCGCGGCAGCCTCGTGTTGTTCCTGTCGAAGCAAGCCTGGCAACGGGCCAGCCAGCAACTCGTCGAAGAAGGCGCGCCGTTCTGCCGGTCGCGGATAGCGCGCGCGAATGCGCAGCCGCGCCGACGACAGCATCTCCGCCAGCGGGCCGAAGGATTCATCAATCTCGGTTTCCAGCCGTTCGCGCAGGTGCCGCGCCAGCATCGGCGCGCCGCCACCGCTGGAAATCGCAATCTGCAAGGGCCCGCGCTCGATTCGTGCAGGCACGTGGAAGGCCGACAGCTTCGCGTCGTCCACCACGTTTACCCAGACGTGGCGCAAGGTCGCAGCGGCAGCCACCCGGCGGTTGACGTCGTCGTCGTCGGTGGCCGCCAACACCAGCCAGGCATCGTCGAGCCACGCTTCATCGTACGGGCCTTGAATGACTTCGATGCGTCCCTCGGCCAGCCATTGCGCCACCTCCGCGCCCAACGCCAACGCGCCGACGCGCACCTGGGCGCCGGCATCGAGCAAGGGCTGGATCTTGCGCGCAGCCACGCTGCCCGCGCCCACCACCAACACGCGGCGGCCGGACAAATCGAGGAATAGGGGAAACAGGGGCGTGGACACGGGCGACTCGGGGCAGGCTGCAGTACTCCAAGTTAGGCCTCGGCCTGGCGGGTTGGAAATAAGCTGTCCTGCTGGGGTCATGCCCGCCGGGCATAAGGCTCGCTGGCCGGTGGCTGGACGACTCGGCCGCTATGGGCTAGCGTGAAAACATGACTCTGACCCAGCTTCGCTACCTCGTCGCCATCGCCGACTCGGGCCTGAACATCACCCTGGCCGCGGACCGCGTGCACGCGACGCAACCTGGCTTGTCCAAGCAACTGAAATTGCTCGAGGACGAGTTGGGTTTCCTGTTGTTTTCACGCAAGGGCCGCAGCCTGGATGCCATTACTCCGGCCGGCGAGCGCGTGTTGTCGCACTCGCGCCGCATTTTGGATGAGGCGGCCAACATCCGTGCCTACGCCGCCAACGAACGCGGTGAACACGAAGGCCGGCTGGTGCTGGCCACGACGCACACCCAGGCGCGGCACGTATTGCCGTGGGCCATCGCCGGTATCAAGCGCGCGTTCCCGCAGGTCAGCGTGCACCTGCGCCCGCTGGATGATGGTGAAGTACTGGACCAACTGGCGCGCGGCGAAGCCGATTTCGCGGTGATCAGCAGCTCGGGTGAAATGCCCGGCGGCGGACTGGCTGTGCCCTTGTATCGCTGGCGTCGCGTGGTGCTGGTGCCGAAGGATCATCCGCTGGCACTGCTCGACCATGCCCCATCACTGGCAGAGGTCGTGGCGCATCCGCTGGTCAGTTACGAATCCTCCATTCGCCCGGAATCCTCCCTGCGCCGCGCTTTTGTTGCCGCGGGCTTCGAGCCACGGCTGGCCATGACCGCGCGCGATGCCGACCTGATCAAGACTTACGTACGCGCGGGCCTGGGTGTTGGCCTGCTGGCCGAGATGGCGGTCAGCGCGCGCGAAGACAGCGACCTGGTGTCGCGACCGGCGCCGCCGGAGCTGGCCGAATGCATTACCTGGGCGGTGCTTCCGCGCGAGCGGGTGTTGCGCGATTACGCCCTGGAATTGCTGCGCGCGCTGGCGCCGCAGATCGATCGTCGTGACCTGCGCCGCGTGCTCGAAGGCAATGCCGAACCCGATTGGCCGCCACCCCCCACCTGGCTCGAACTAAGCCAAACCATCACCATGTAGGAGCGGCCTTTGTGGGAGCGGCCTTTGTGGGAGCGGCCTTGGCCGCGATTCTTTTCTATCTTCAGCGCATCGCGGCCAAGGCCGCTCCTACAGTTTTAGCGCATCGCGGCCAAGGCCGCTCCTACAGTTTCAGCGCATCGCGGCCAAGGCCGCTCCCACAGTTTCGTCGTCGAAGTGGAGGCCGCATTCGCGCTTGATGCCGAAGAAACGGGTGTCTTCCTCGCGCATACCCGGCTGCCATGGCTGTGTGGTGTGCACGTCGCCGATGGACACATAACCTTCGTTCCACAGCGGGTGGTAGGGCAGGTTGTGGCGGGTCAGGTACTGGCCGATATCGCGGTCGCTCCAGTCGGCCAGCGGATGCAGTTTCCAACGGCCATCGCGAATTTCCAGGAACTCCACGCCGGCGCGCGCCTCGGTCTGGCTGCGGCGAAGTCCGGCGATCCAGGTTCGCGCGCCCAGTTCGTCCAGGGCGCGCTGCATCGGTTCGACCTTGCGCAGTCGGTTGTAGCGGTTGATGCCGTCGATGCCCTGTTCCCACAGTTTGCCGAAGCGCGCTTCCATCCAGGCGATGCCGATCTTCGGCCGATAGGTTTTCAGGTTCAGCGACAGTTGGTCGGTCAGTTCGTCCACGAAACGATAGGTTTCCGCAAACAGGTAGCCGGTGTCGATCAATATCACCGGGATGTCCGGCTTGATCTGTGTGACCAGATGCAGCGACACCGCCGACTGCGCGCCGAAGCTCGACGACATCGCATGTTCGCCCGACAGTGATTCAAGCGCCCACTTCACGCGCTCGCTGGCGCTGCGCTTTCCCAGCCAGGCATTGAGTTCAGCCAACGCGCGCGGCGATTCGGCGGCGGTGACGGGATCGGGAACGATGCTCATGATGCCAACTCCAGGGGAAACGATTCGCGCGGTGCAATGACGCTCGCGCGCAGCAGGAAATCGCCGAAGCCTTCACCGATCGTGCGCTCGGCGGCATAGCGCGCCAGCAGAGGACTGAGCTCAGCGAGGATTTGCGGCTCCGCGATGTTTTCGCGGTACAGGCGGTTCAGCCGCTGGCCGCGATGGTCGGCGCCCAGCATCAGGTTGTAGCGGCCGGGCGCCTTGCCGACCAACGCGATCTCGGCGAGGTACGGACGCGAGCAACCATTCGGGCAGCCGCTGATACGCAGATTGATCGGCGCGTCGCGCAGGCCATGCTCGTCCAGAAGGGTTTCAACGCGGTCGAGCAAGCTCGGCAGATAACGCTCGGCTTCCGCCATGGCCAGGCCACAGGTCGGGAAGGCAACGCAGGCCAGCGCCTTGAGTCGAAGCGGGCTGGCGCGCCGATAATCATCCAGGCCGTAATGCACCGCAAGCGCATCGATATCTTCGCGCTGTGAGGCAGGCACGCCCGCAATCACCAGGTTCTGGTTCGGCGTCAGGCGAAATTCACCGACATGCAGCTTCGCGATTTCGCGCAGGCCAGTCAGGTGCGACACGCCATCGCGGTCCCAGATGCGGCCCGACAGCAGGCGCACGGTCAGGTGCCAGCGACCATCCTCGCCTTCCACCCAGCCAAAACGGTCGCCGCTATGGTCGAAGGCGAATTCGCGCGCCGGGGCCAGCGAGAAACCTGCGCGCCGTTCGACTTCAGCCTTGAACCACTCCAGCCCACGATCATCGATGGTGTACTTCAGCCGCGCCCGCTTGCGTACCGCGCGATTACCAAAATCGCGTTGCGCGGTAACCACGGCAGTTGCCACCGCGATCACTTGCTCGGGCGTAATGAATCCGATCACGTCGCCGATGCGCGGATAGGTCTCGGCATCGCCGTGGGTCGCGCCCATGCCGCCGCCGATGCTGACGTTGTAGCCAACCAGTTCGCCGGCTTCGACTATCGCGATAAAACCAAGATCCTGCGCGAACACATCCACGTCATTGACCGGCGGAATGGCGAAACCGATCTTGAACTTGCGCGGCAGATAGGCGTTGCCATAGATCGGCTCGTCTTCCTCGCCACTGCCACCCACGCGTTCCTCGTCCAGCCAGATCTCGTAGTAGGCGCGGGTATTGGGCAGCAGGAATTGCGAAAGTGCCGCAGCCTGGGCCTGCACATTCGCGTGCAGGCGCGACTCCAGCGGATTTGCAGCAACCGCTACGTTGCGATTCACGTCGCCGCAGGCAGCCAGCGTGTCCATCAAGGTGGCGTTGATCGCCTTCATCGTCGATTTCAGTTCACCCTTCACCACGCCATGGAACTGGAACGCCTGGCGGGTGGTGATGCGCAGCCCGCGTTCGGCAAACGTCGTGGCGATGGCATCAAGCTGCAGCCACTGCTGCGGCGTGACCACCCCGCCCGGCGTGCGCGTGCGGATCATGAAGGTGTGCGCCGGCTCAAGCTTTTGTAGGCGGCGTTCTTCGCGAATGTCGCGATCATCCTGCTGGTAGCTGCCGTGGTACTTGATCAGCACCTGGTCCGATTCGCGCAGCGCGCCAGTTACCGGGTCGGCCAGGCTGTCGAGCAAGGAACCGCGCAGGCGATTACTTTCGTTCTTGATGTCTTCGACCGAATGCGTGCTCATCAGTACACGTCCCGGGCGTAGCGACCCTGGCGTTGCAGCTCGGACAGGTAGTCGGCGGCGCCGTCCTCGTCCTTGCCGCCCTGCGTGGCGATCACCGACAGCAGCGTCGCGTGCACGTCGCGGGCCATGCGCGTGGCGTCGCCGCACACATACAAGTGCGCGCCGTTATCAAGCCAGTCGAACAGTTCGCGGCCACGCTCGCGCAAGCGGTGCTGCACGTAAACCTTCGCAGCGCCATCGCGCGAGAAGGCCAGATCAAGCTTATGCAGCTGACCGAGCTTCAGCGCGCGCTGCCACTCCAACTGATAAAGGAAGTCGCTGCGGAAATGCGGATTGCCGAACAGCAACCAGTGCCGACCACTGGCGCCGCTGGCGATGCGGTCCTGCAGGAAGCCACGAAACGGTGCCACGCCGGTGCCTGGTCCAATCATGATCAGGTCGCGGGAGGGATCGGTCGGCAGGTGGAAGCGGTCATTGCGTTCGATGTAGATCGGCAGCTTGGCGCCTTCTTCCTGGGTCGAAAGATAATGCGATGCCGCGCCCCAGCGCAGCGCGCCCTGGTCCTCGTACTCAATGTGCGCGACGGTAAGATGCGCTTCCGCACCAACCGCCTTCTGGCTGGAGGCAATGGAATACAGGCGCGGCGTCAGTGGGCGCAGCGCGGCCACCAGTTCGTCGGCCGACCACGGCGCCGGCGTGCGCTGCAGCAGTTCAATCGGTTGCGTGTCCGACAACAAGCGCGCGAAGGCCTGGGCCTGGTCCGGCGCCAGCAGGCGATTGAGTTCGGCGTCCTTGGCCAGCGCGGCGTGGCGGGCGATGAAGGCACGAGTGAGGCGAGTGAGTTCGCGCTTGTGACCGAGCCACTGCGCCAAGGGCAGGCTCTCGCTGCCGTGCGCGACCAGGCTGTCGCCATCCAGATCCAGCGTGTCCAGCACTTCGGTCACCAGCTTGGCCGGATTCACCGGCCACACGCCCAGCGCATCGCCGGGCTCGTAGCTCAGGCCCGATCCTTCAAGCGACAGCTCGATGTGGCGGATGTCCTTGTGGCTGCCGCTACCGGTAATGCGCTGGTTGGCCAGCAACTCGGCGGCGAACGGATGCTCGCGCGAAGTCGCGGTGGTCGGTGGCAACGGGCGCAGTGTGGTGATGGTGGCCGACGGCGTGCTGGCCTTCAATGATTCGCGGGCCAGCGCCAATGCTTGTTCGATCCACGGATCGGCGAGGGTTTCCAGGTCCAGGTCGGCATCGGCGCGCGCCAGCCAGCGGGTGGCACCCAATTCGGCCAGACGCTCATCGAGCCGGCGACTGATCTCGCAGAATTTCGGATAGCTCGAATCGCCCAAGCCCAGCACCGCAAACTTGAGCGCCGGCAGGCGCGGCGCGCGCTTGCCCAGCAGGTATTCGACAAAGCCGCGGGCATCGTCCGGCGGGTCGCCATCGCCCTGCGTGCTGATGATGATTTGCAGGTGGCGCTCGTCAACCAGTTCGCGCAGGGGATAGGCGTCAGCGCGCAACAGGCGCACCGTCACGCCAGCGCTTTGGGATTGCTGTGCCAGCCGCTCGGCCAGCCGCTTGGAATTACCGGTCTGGCTGCCGTAGACGATGGTGAGCCGCGCGCCATCGGCGCTGACGCCTGCCACGGGATGCGCAATGGGATCGGCGTGTGCCACCGCCGTGCGACCGGCGAGCCCGGCCGCGTAGCCCGACAGCCACCACAGGCTGGCCGCATCCAGGCCTTCGGTCAGCTGCGCCAGCAAGGGCGCCTTGCCCTCGGGCAGGGGCGGCGACACAGGCAGGTTGACGACGGCATTCATGGGCGGGCGGGACACAGGGCGAAAGTGATGGCCCCAAGCTACGCGCGCGATCCGGATGCCGGAAAGGACATGCTGGCATGGCCTTATGTCCGCCGGTGATAAAGGCCCGTCTCAGGCCAGCGCGCGGTCGATCCGTTCCACCCACAACCGGTACATGTGGCGCGAAGGGTGCAGGCCGTCGGCGACCAGCCAGTGCGAATGGTCCGGATGCCGGGTCAGGTCGGTAATGTCCACCCAATGCACTCCGCGCGACCGGCACACGGATTGCGCCGCAGCGTTGAAATCGTCGATCTCGCGCGCCACCTGGCCCCGGTCGCGACCCGCCGACTGGGCGAAGGGCGTCACGCCCCAGTCGGGAATGGACAGCACCAGCACCCGTGACCGCTCGCCGCCGGCGAAGCTGAGGGCGAGATCAAGCAAGACGCAGAACTGGGCGCGGTATTCATCCACGCCGCGGCCGCGATACTGGTTGTTGACGCCGATCTGCAGGCTGACCAGCGCGTAGGGCGGCTCGACTTCGCCCTGGGCCACGGCATTGTCGATGGCGGCCAGCAGTTCGTCGGTGCTCCAGCCACTGTTCGCGATGATGTGCGCAGGCGCGATGACAACGCCGCGCGCGCGCAGCGCCGCAGCCAATTGCACCGGCCAGCGGTCTTCGGGGTCCACCCCTTCGCCGGTGGTGTACGAATCACCCAGCGCCAGGAATTTCACGGGCACGCGGGCAACGGGCGCGTCCGTGTCCATGCGCTGGCGCTCAGGCGACGGCGACGCTGCGTCGGCGATTGGCGACGGCGTAGCGCTCCAGCAGCGAATCAATGCGGCGGAATACTTCGCCCATCGTGCCGGCTTCGGGCAACAGGGTCACCCGGAAATGATTGCGGTATTGCACGTTGAAGCTGTTGCCCGGCACCACCAGCACGCCTTCCACTTCCAGCAATTCCAGCGCAAACAGGTGGTCGTCGAAACCGGCCGCGGCAGCACCGACCACCGCCGGAAACGCATACAGCGCGCCTTGCGGCAGCACCAGCGACAGGTGTTCGCTTTGCGCGCAGGCCTTCACCACCGCCGCGCGGGTGTCGTACAGGCGGCCGCCGGAAACACACAAGGGGGTGATGGTGTCGGGGCCCGTCAACGCGGCAGGCACGGCGAACTGGCCGGGCACGTTCGAACACAGGCGCAGCGCGCCCAGCAGGTCGATTGCGTGGTGATAGTCGCCCAGGCGCGTGGCTTCGCCCGACAGCAACATCCAGCCGGTGCGCCAGCCGCAGGCGCGGTGCACTTTCGACAGGCCGCCAAAGCTCAGGCAGGGCAAGTCGCCGGCAATCTCGGCCAGCGGTTCGAACTTCGCGCCGTCATAGGTGATGTTGTCGTAGATCTCGTCCGACATCAGCAGCAAGTGGTGGCGACGCGCAACCTCGACGATCTGCGCAAGCAACTCGCGCGGATACACGGCGCCGGTCGGGTTGTTCGGGTTGATGATGACGATTGCGCGCGTGCGCGGCGTAACCAGCGATTCGATCTGCGCGGCATCGGGCAGGAATCCATTTTCCGGGCGACACTGGTAGTGCACGGCTACGCCGTCGTTGAGGATGGTCGCCGCGGTCCACAGCGGATAGTCGGGGCTGGGCACCAGTACTTCATCACCGGGGTTCAACAAGGCGCGCAGCGCGATATCAATCAGTTCGGACACGCCATTGCCGATGAAGATGCGTTCCGGAATGGCGTTCGGCGCGCTGCGCTCGCGGTAATGCGCAGCGAGAGCTTCACGTACCGCCAGCAGGCCCTGTTGATGCGCGTAAGGATCGGTGTGCGGCAGGTTGCCGGCAATGGCTTCCTGCAAATGGTCCGGCGCGCGGAAACCGAAGGCACCCGGGTTGCCGATATTCAACTTGATCAGGGTCCGACCCTGGGCCTCGAGCTCGTGGGCCCGACGGGCGAGTTCGCCGCGAATTTCGTAGCGGACTTCGGTCAGGCGCTCGCGGGTGACGATTCGGTGCTGGGTCATGAGTTAAAAATGCGTGAAGACTGACCCAAAGCCTACCGGAATCCGGTCAAGCTTCCCAGCCAGTCTTCAACGAATTGCGTAGCCGGTTTTCGCCGATTCAGCGGCGGCG
The DNA here is from genome assembly GCA_038248775.1 of Lysobacterales bacterium. GTDB lineage: Bacteria > Pseudomonadota > Gammaproteobacteria > Xanthomonadales > Xanthomonadaceae > Arenimonas. The sequence goes on from JBBRXD010000055.1 coordinate 8,357, forward strand.
GCGACCCACCAGGGCGACGGCCGCCATGGCCGTGAAGCCGAACTCCCAAGCCAGCGCCGCGGCGAAGAAGTTGTTGAACTCGCCACTGTCGCCAATGCCGTACAGCCGGGTGAGGCCGATGGCCAGGTTGCCGAGCAGCACCAGCCACAGGCCGGGAACCCGCCAGTCGGGCCTCGCAGCGCATAGGAGCAGGAACAAGCCCAGGCCAACTTCCAGGCCGCCATAGAAGGCTCGAAGCTCGACCACGCCTGCCGCCGTGGTACCGGCGATGCCCACGCCGGCCAGTCCGCCCACCGGGTCGACCAGCAGCCAAGCGCCGAAACCCAGGAAGCCCAAGCCGGCCAGAACCAGCACGAAAACAGAGAAAGTACGCATCTTGCTAGATTGCCCGGTGGAAGGTTACGGCGAGGTGCAGGCCGGATGGCCGCGGGTCCCGCGCGCTAGAATGGTGATGATGCCTGACTCCGCTCATGCTTTTGCCCGCCTGCGACCGATCGGTTGGTCCGACGATGCCGAGCTTGTCCGGGCCGCAGGCACCAGCCGCGTGGCCCGGGTTATCGGCCAGCACCGCAGCGGCTTCGACGTGGCTGAATTCGCCGGCGACCTGCGCCGCGTGCAACCCCCTGCCGCCTGGACCCGCCCGCGCGGCGACCCGGCCTTGCGCGCCGTGGTCGGCGACTGGATCACCCTGGATGAAGAGGGCAAGAACATCCTCGCCCTGTTGCCCCGGCATGCGCTGCTCAAACGTGGCGCCGCGGGCGAACACTATCGCCAGCAGCTGATCGCCGCGAACGTGGACCATGTGCTGGTGGTGTCAGGCCTGGACGCCGATTTCAATCCGCGCCGCATCGAACGCTACCTGCTGGTGGTGCAGAGCAGTGGTGCATCGCCGGTGCTGGTGCTGACCAAGGCCGACCAGTGCGAGGATTTGCCCGACGTGCTTGAAGCGCTGGAAAGCGTGCGCATGGTCGGCATCCCGGTGCATCCGCTGAACGCGAAAAGTGCGGACGATGTGGTCGCGCTGTATCCCTATCTCGGCTCGGGCAAGAGCGCCGTGCTGGTCGGTTCGTCCGGCGCGGGCAAGTCCACCCTCACCAACACGCTGCTTGGCACCGAGCGCATGAAGACACGCTCCGTGCGCGAGAACGATTCACGCGGTCGGCATACCACCACCCATCGCGTACTGATTCCGCTGCCGCAGGGCGGTTGCCTGATCGATACACCCGGCATGCGTGAATTGAAATTGAGTGGCGAAGAAGACCTGGCCGATGGCGGCTTCGACGACATCGAAACGCTGGCCAGGCAATGTCGATTCAGCGATTGCGGGCACAGCAATGAGCCGGGCTGCGCGGTGAATGCCGCCATCGAAAAAGGCGAGCTGACCGAAGTGCGCTACGCCCACTATTGCAAACTGCGCGACGAACGCGATGCCGCCGCTGTCACGTTGGCGCAGCGGCGCGCGGAAGAAAAGGAACTGCTGCGCCAGGCCGGCAAGCGCAGCAAAGACAAGTACGGCCGACGGTGACGCAGGAACTGATCATGGGACTTGCCTGAATGCCATTGCCGCCGGGACAGATTGAGACCGCCGAGTTTCCGCGCTTCGGCCTGACGCCCTTTGCCGTTCGGTTTCCGACGGAGCTGGGCGCGCCGAGAATTTTGATTGCGGGCGACGTTGCCGCGCCAGTTGCCATCGAACAGCAACTCGGGCCGCTGGAATACGTAACCCAAGCATCGGACTTTCATTGCGTTACCACATGGAGTCACCTGGGCATCGAGTGGAGTGGCGTGCGCTTCGTGGACTTCTACCAGCAGATCGTGCAGCCCCTGGCCCAGCCTGCTGCCGATGTGAAGTTCGCCGTGCTGCGCGGCCAGGACGGTGCGCGCGTGATCATGCGGCTGGAAGATCTGCTGGCGCCCGACGTGTTGCTGGCCGACCGCATGGACGGCGAACCCCTGTCGATTGCCCATGGCGCGCCGCTGCGCCTGGTCGCGCCCGCGCATTACGGCTACAAAAGCATCAAGCACCTCAACCGCATCGATTTCTTTCGAAGCGACGCCGATTACCGGCCGTCTGGCCTTCGCTTCATGGAACATCCGCGCGCCCGCGTCGCCCTGGAAGAACGTGGCCAGTGGTTTCCGGGCTGGCTGTTGCGCCACGCCTACCGGCCCCTGATTGGCGGGACCGCGAAGCGATTCGAAAAGGCACTGAAAGCGCATCTGGACCGTCCGGGCCCCAATTCCGGCTAGGGCAGGTCGGTTACACTCATTCCATGCCCGAAAACGAAGATTTCAAGCAGGCCGCCCTCGACTACCACCGGCAGTCACCGCCGGGCAAGATCAAGGTCGTCGCCACCAAGCCCATGCTTACCCAGCGCGACCTGGCGTTGGCGTACTCGCCCGGTGTCGCCCATGCCTGCGAGGCCATCGTCGCCGATCCGAACCAGGCATCGTCGCTGACCGCGCGCGGCAACCTGGTCGCGGTGGTCACCAATGGCACCGCGGTGCTTGGCCTCGGCGATATCGGTCCACTGGCCAGCAAGCCGGTGATGGAAGG
>JBBRXD010000056.1:0-10785 GCA_038248775.1 Lysobacterales bacterium
CACGCACTTCGCCGGCAATCTTCGCGGTGTAGGCGCTGGTGTCGAAGTGGGTGATCGGACCGATGCCGGAACGACCGTTGCAGATGCTGTCCCAGGCGGTGGCGAGGGTGTTGCCGATCGGCGAGACGATGCCCATTCCGGTGACGACGACGCGACGTGAACTCATGGCTTGGCTCCGCGGATGAGGTTGGCGCGAATCTGGTCCAGGCATGTCGCCCGGCCCTGTAAACAGGCAGGGCCGCGCAAGCGCGGCGCTGTAAACAGGCTGGGCCGCGCAAGCGCGGCCCAGTCATGGAAAAGCGGTTCGTGATCAGGCCTTGACGTGGGCCTTGATGTAATCGATCGCCTGCTGGACAGAGGTGATCTTCTCGGCCTCTTCGTCCGGGATCTCGCACTCGAACTCTTCTTCGAGGGCCATCACCAGCTCGACGGTGTCGAGCGAGTCAGCGCCGAGATCGTCCACGAAGGAGGCGTTGTTGGTGGCTTCTTCTTCCTTGACGCCCAGTTGTTCGACGACGATTTTCTTGACGCGTTCTTCGATGGTGCTCATGGATGGATCTCCTCCCGGAATAAATAACGGACCTATTGTAATCGGTTGCCGGCCCCGGCGAGCGTCCGTCGTGCCCCGGCCGTACTGCTGCAATGTGAATTCTAGCGCAAAGCCGAAGCACAGGGACGTGCGAGTGCCCCGGGAGGCAGGATGCCGGAGGGGCCCGGGCCCGCAAGGGCTCAGGCCATATACATCCCACCATTGACGTGCAGGGTTTCGCCGGTGATGTAGGCCGCTGCCGGACCGGCCAGGAAAGCCACGGCCTCGGCGATGTCCGAGGGCGAGCCGAAGCGGCCCAGGGCGATCTGGCCCTGCATCGCATCCTTCTGGGCTTCGGGCAGGGCCCGGGTCATGTCGGTTTCGATGAAGCCCGGCGCCACCACGTTCACGGTAATGCCCCGGCTGCCGATCTCTTTCGCCAGTGATTTGGAGAACGCGATGATACCGGCCTTGGCTGCCGCGTAATTGGTTTGTCCGGCGTTGCCAGTCAAGCCGATGACAGATGCGATGTTGATGATGCGGCCCTTGCGCGCCTTCATCATGCCGCGCAGCACCGCCTTGGAGGTGCGGAACACCGAACTGAGGTTGGTGTCGATGATGGCGTTCCAGTCCTCGTCCTTCATGCGCATGAGCAACTGGTCGCGGGTAATGCCGGCGTTGTTGACGAGGATGGAAATCGGGCCGAACTCCTTGGCGATCGCATCCACCAGTGCTTCGACGGCGGCGCCGTCGGTGACATCGAGAGTGCGACCCGTGCCTCCCGAAGCGGCAAGCCGCTCGCCTATGGCGGCCGAACCGGCATCACTCGTCGCGGTGCCGATGACCGTGGCGCCGCAGGCAGCCAGGGTGTCGGCGATGGCCGCGCCAATGCCGCGGCTGGCGCCGGTAACCAGCACGATTTCGCCGGCGAAGTTGGATGTCATGGGATGAATCTCCTGGATCAGGCGAATTGGGAAAGGGCGCCGTCAAAATCGGCGGGCGTGCCGATCGCGCGTGCATCCAGTGATTTGTCGATACGCTTCACCAGGCCGGCAAGCACCTTGCCCGGCCCGCATTCGACGACGTGCGTGGCACCGCCTGCCGCGAGCGCCTGGACGCACTGCGTCCAGCGAACCGGCAGGTAGAGCTGACGCACCAGCGCCTTGCAGATGGCATCCACGTCGGACTCGACCCGGGCATCGGCATTCTGCACCACGCGGCGGTCGGGATGGCGCCAGGCAAGGCCGGCCATCACTTCGCCCAGGCGGGTTGCAGCATCGCGCATCAGTGGCGTGTGCGAGGGCACGCTGACGGCGAGCTTCACGATCTTGCGCACGCCCAGCGAGGTGAGTTCCGCCATGGCTCGGTCGAGCGCGTCGGCATGCCCGCCAATGACGATCTGGCCTGGCGAATTGAAGTTGGCAGGCACAACCACCGTGGCATGCGAGACCTGCGCGCAGACAGCCGCGACCAGGTCATCGTCCGCGCCCAGCACGGCGGCCATTGCGCCGGTGCCGGAGGGAACCGCTTCCTGCATCAGCCGGCCGCGTTCGCGCACCAGTCGCGCCGCGTCGCCCAGCGAGATTGCGCCAGCCGCCACCAGCGCCGCGTATTCGCCCAGGCTGTGGCCGGAAAACTGTGCAGGTTGCGCGCCGCCCGCGGCAATCCAGGCGCGCCACACGGCCACGTCCGCTGCCAGCAAGGCAGGCTGGGTGAATTGAGTCTGGTTGAGTTGTTCCTCGGGACCTTGCTGGCTCAGCGTCCACAGGTCCAGGCCGCAGCCATCGGAGGCCTCGGCGAAACTTTCGCGCACCTGTCCGTGCACGGCAGCGAGCTCGGCAAGCATGCCCAGGCTCTGCGAGCCCTGGCCGGGAAATACGAAGGCGAGGTTGTCGGTCATCGGCCTTGCCCAATCAGTAGCGGATCAGCGCCGAGCCCCAGGTGAAGCCGCCACCAAACGCTTCCAGCAGCACTAACTGGCCGCGCTGGATGCGACCCGATCGCACTGCTTCATCCAGCGCCAGCGGCACTGAGCCGGCCGACGTGTTTCCGGTGCGATCCACGGTCACCACCACGCGATCCATCGGCATCTGCAAACGCTTGGCCGTGGCTTCGATGATGCGCAGGTTGGCCTGGTGCGGAATCAGCCAGTCAAGATCGGACTTGTCGAGCCCGTTGGCGGCCAGGGTTTCATCTACCACTGAATCAAGCGCCTTTACTGCGTACTTGAACACATCGCTGCCCGCCATCATCACCTTGACGCCGACGTTGGGTTCATCGGGCTTGAAGCCCTTCGACACGCCAACCGGGTTGTACAGAAGGTGTTTCTTGCTGCCATCGGCATGCAGGTGCGTGGACAGGATGCCCGCGGTTTCGTCGGCCTTCAGCACCACGGCGCCGGCGGCGTCGCCGAACAACACGCAGGTTCCGCGATCGGTCCAGTCGACCATGCGGGTAAGGGTTTCGGCGCCAACCACCAGCGCATTCTTGACGGTACCGGTGCGGATGAATTTGTCGGCAACGCTGAGCGCGAAGATGAATCCGGAACAGGCCGCGTTGACGTCAAAGGCGGCGCAGCCGTTGGCGCCCAAGCGGTCCTGCAGCAGGCAGGCCGTGGACGGGAAGATGACGTCGGGGGTGGTGGTGCCGAGCACGATCAGTTCGATATCGGCGGCATCGAGGCCCGCCGCTTCAAGCGCGCGCGTTGCGGCATGAAAGGCGAGGTCGCTGGTGGTTTCGCCGTCGGCGGCGATGTGCCGTTCGCGAATGCCGCTGCGGCTGACGATCCACTCGTCGTTGGTATCGACCATCTTTTCCAGATCAGCATTGGTCAGCACCCTCTCGGGAAGGTAACTGCCCGTGCCGGCAATACGTGAGTACACAGCCATGCCCCGCTCCAATTACACGGCCATCGCCGACCCGTGCCCAAGTCTCTCACGACCGAATGGGTCGGAACCAAATGAACACGGCGGGCAATGCCCGCCGTATCCGGATGCGCGCTGCCGCCCTGGATGGGCTGGCTGCGACTTACTCTTCGACGCTGACTGCCGACTTCACGTCAATGACCTTGCGGCCACGATAGAAGCCATCCTTGGTCAGGTGGTGGCGGATGTGGGTCTCGCCGGTGGTGACATCGGTGGACAGCAGCTTGGCCGACAGCGAGTGGTGCGAACGACGCATGCCGCGGGTGGACGGGGTACGACGGGATTTCTGGACGGCCATGGTGTGTCTCCAACTACTTTTTATGATCCTTCAGCGCCGCGAGGGCACTGAAAGGGTTCGGTTTATCGTCCTCGTCGGCCGGCCAGACTGCATCCGGCAAACTCGACTCGGGGTTGATCGGTACCACCGGCAGCGCAAGGATGAGTTCGTCTTCAACCAGGTCGATCGGCCGAAGCTCTGCATTCTCCGCTACCAGCAGCGGCTCCATCCCCTCGGGCAGCGCGTCTTCCTGCGCTTCAGAGCTGATCAAGCCCAACTGTTGCACCAATTTCACCGGCTGCAGGAAGCGCTCTAGCGTGCGCTGGCACTGCAGGGGCAACTCGGTTTCGGCGCGAACCTCGACGAACGCCTGGTTCATCGAATCGCGACCGAACTCAAGGCTGAATCTGACCTCGCCTTCGGTATCGACCAGGCTGCTTTTCAGGCGCGTAAACGCGGCCAAGGGCAAGCTGCCTTCTAAATACCGCTTGGCTGCCACCATGCGCCAAACATCAAGCACTGCGGGCAAGGTTGCGGACATAAGCGGGCGATTGTAGGGCTTTCACGGCGGTCATGTCAAACCAAAACCCCAGCAATGACGAGGGCTTACCGGTAATTTGCCGAGGATTGGGCGGCTGGTGCAGACTGGCCCGACCCTTCCGGACCCCACCATGCTGTCCATCCTGATCCCGGGCCTGTTGCTGCTGGCCGTTGCCCTGCCCTCCCTGTGGTTCCTGGCCAAGCGCCGGCGCCGACAGCATACGCTGACGCGCATGCTCGACCTGGCCGATGCGGTCGAATCCCTGCTGGACCGAAGCCAGGAGCGCATGGCGGCCCTTCGCCCGCTGGTGCAACGCGTGCCGTCGGATATCGCCGGCGAGGCCCAGGCGTCCCTGCAGGGCAGCCTGCCCATCCGCGAGGCCAAACGCGACGTGCTGCAGCATCGGCTGTGGATCCAGAAGCACGGCGACAGCGCCAGCCAAACTGAACTTGACCAGGCTTGTTCAGCCCTGGACCGGGTCCGGCAGCGGCTCGAGGCGCAACTGCTGGCACTGGAAAACGTGGGTAGCGACCTGGCCAATGCCACCGAGGCAGCGGCGGAAGCGGCGCTGCGCGAACCCCCGGGCTTGCGCCGGGCGCCTGACGCCTGATGCTGGTCCTGGCGTCCACCTCCCCGTATCGGCGGCAGCTGCTCGACAGACTGGGCCTGCCGTTTGAAATCGCGCAGCCCGACGTGGACGAATCCCCACTGTCACGCGAAGCGCCCCTGCATCAGGCCCAGCGCCTGGCAGTGGACAAGGCCCGCGTGGTGGGACGCCGCTATCGCGAAAGCTGGGTGATCGGGTCCGACCAGGTCGCGGAGCTGGACGGACAGGCACTGGGCAAGCCCGGAAGCTTCGAGCGTGCCGCAGACCAATTGGCCGCCGCTTCGGGCTCGCAGGTCTCGTTCCATACCGCCGTGTGCCTGTACCGCCATTCGGATGGGCAAGGCCTTCGCTTCCATGACCTGACGGTCGTCCGCTTTCGCCGGCTGCAAGCCGCCGAGATCGATCGTTACCTGCATGCGGAACAACCCTACGACTGCGCCGGCAGCTTCAAGGCCGAAGGACTGGGCATCAGCCTGTTCGAATCGATCGAGTCGCAAGACCCGACCGCGCTGATTGGCCTGCCGCTGATCGCACTGTGCGGCGCATTGCGCGATGTTGGAATCATCGTGCCCTGATCAAAGGGCAACCGCGTCGCGAGATTCAACGCGATTCGATATGCACTCGCTGTTCAGGCCAGTCTTCAATGCTGCCATCGCTGCCGTGCAGTCGCAGCCCCAGCCAGTGCGCTCCCGGCGCCAGCGCCGCGCCATCCAGGGTGGCCCGGAAACCGACGTTTGGCTGGTTCGGATCGGTCGAACCTTTCCAGTAATCGGCGACGTTGGGCATGGATATCCCATAACGCGCTTCGGCGACAGGGCGACCATCCACCAGTATTTCGATGCGCGACAACCCTGCGCCTTCCTTGAACGCCCAGCCCGCCACGTCGATCGGCGCGCGCAGGCGAGACTTGGGCGTGGGCGAATCAATCCACGCCAGCGAAGGCGCGATGCATCCCGCACCCGGTCGCGCAAGCTCGATGCGGTAGATGAAATAGCGCTTGCGGCCATGGTCGGCGGCAATCGTTTCGGCGGGAGGCAGCGCGCCGAACTGGCGACACAACTCGCGGTATGCATCGAGTCGCCGTTTCATCGGCGTGGCACTGTCGTCGAGCACCAATACAATGGGCCGCTTGTCGATGGAATCAGGTTTCCAGTCGAAGCCCCAGGCCTGCAATTGCGCGGCGCGGCCGTGCTTGTGGTTCAGCGGGCTGTCCAGGACCTGCACGTCACGACCGCCAAGCGCAAACGACAGTTGCGCAGCCAGTGCAAAATCGCTGGCGACGATGCGCGTGCCGGGGGGGAATTGCTTCATTCGGCCGTTGATCTCGCGCCAGCCGGCGAAATCGGCAGGATAGGCGCGACTGTCGGCAAGCCGCTCGCGCAGCGACGCAGAGCTCGCGACAGCGAGGAATGAAAGCCCCAGGACAAGTCCGATCGCAGCGAAGGCAAAGACCAATGCTTTCGCGCGGCGCGACCACGCGGCCAGGATGACGGGCGCAACCACGACCAATGCCAGCCAACCTGACAGCGGCCAATGGAAACTGACCCGCTGGTTGTCGGCGAACAAGCCAAGCAACAGGAACAGCGGTGCAGCGACGAAACCGAACATGCCGATGAACCGCCAAGGCCCTGGCTGGTCGCGGCGACGCCAGCACTCGCGCAATGCCAGCAACAGCAAAATGAACAAGGCGGGCGTCACCAGCAGGAACTGAATCGGCAACCAGGCCAGGCCATCGGCGTGGAATTGCCATGGATTGCGCTCGATGAACTGGAAACGCAAACCCGCGCCGGCGTGGCGCAGGTTCCATTCGAGCAGCGGCCACCATGCCACCGCGCCCAGCGCCAGCACGCCCCATACGCGACCGTCGCGCAACAGGCGCCTGGAAGGTTCGTCGGCAAGCACGGCAAGCACCCCCGCGAAGATGACGAGCACGAAGCGGTAGTGCGCAAGGGCGCCCGCGACAAGTGCGAGGGCTAGCATTGCCAGCGCCATGCCGTCGATTCGCTCGCGCAGCCGGGCGACCGCTTCCAGGCAGAGCAGCGCCGCGAACACCATCGGCACATCCGGCACTGCCAGCACGCCCAGCAGGCCCGACAAGGGCATCAGCGTGGCGAGCAAGCCAGCACGCGCACCGGCCATTTCGCCGAACCAGCGCCGGGACAGGCTCCAGGCGAGCCACGGCAGCGTTGCGCCCAGCACGAGGAAGGGAAGTCGAAGCGCCAGCGGATGCGCGCCGCCCATCTCCATGCCCAGCCGCGCAAGCCAGGCAGTCAGCCCCGGCAGGTCGGAATAGGCCCAGGCCAGGTGGCGGCCCTCCCACGCGTAGAAGGCTTCATCGACGAACACGGGCAAACAGGCGGCCAAGACCAGCTTGCACAACTGCACAAGCGTCCATATCTGGATGAACTTCACACGCAAGTTACTGGGATTCATGCCAGCATCGTGCCTGTCACTCCAATTCGTCGGCACCCGGGAACCCCATGCACGTGCAGGCCATCAACGCCGCTATCCTACCCGACCCGTTGCGCCAGTCGCTGGTCGCGGCCGTGGACCAGATCAACACGCTGGTGCTGGGCAAGCCGCGTGAAGTGCGGCTCGCCTTCACCACCCTGCTCGCCGGAGGCCACCTGCTGATCGAGGACCTGCCGGGGCTGGGCAAGACCACGCTGGCAAGGGCGATGGCCGCGACCCTGGCGCTCGATTTCCAGCGCATGCAATTCACCTCCGACCTGCTGCCGTCGGACATCATCGGCGTGTCCATCTTCGACCCGACCGCTCGCGAGTTCCGCTTCCATCCAGGCCCGGTGTTCGCCCAATTGCTGTTAGCTGATGAAATCAATCGCGCGCCGCCGCGCACGCAAAGCGCCCTGCTTGAGGCGATGGCGGAACAACAGGTGACGGTGGATGGCGTATGCCATGCGTTGCCACAACCCTTCTTCGTGATGGCGACCCAGAATCCTGCCGATCTCGCCGGTACCTTCCCGCTGCCCGATTCGCAGCTCGACCGCTTCCTGCTGCGACTGCAGTTGGGTTATCCCGGTGCCGATGCCGAGCGCGAAATGCTCGCCGGTGCCGACCGCCGGGAAATGATCGCGAAGGTCATGCCGCAACTGACCAGCGACGAACTGATGGCCCTGCGTGCGAGTGTTGCGAAAGTGCACGCCAGCGACGCACTGATTGCCTACGTGCAGGGCTTGCTGGCGGAAAGCCGGCGCCACAAGGGTGTGCGCGTGGGGCTTTCGCCGCGGGCCGGGCTGGCACTGCTGCAAGGCGCGCGTGCACACGCACTTATCGCGGGACGCGCGCATGCGCTGCCCGAGGACGTGCAGGCCTTGTTCGTGGAAGTGGCAGCGCACCGACTGGTGCCGGAAGCCGAAGCCGGCTCGCGCGACGCGCTGGCGGCATCGATCCTGAAATCCGTCACTGTCGACTGATCGATGGCGGCAACGCGCGACGCCGTCGAACGCTTCGGCGACCGCATGGCGGCGCTGGCGCTGGTGCGTCCGAAAAAACCCGAAGCGCTGCCGGTGCGCATCACCCGCAACCGGATCTACGTGCTGCCAACCGGCTTTGGCCTGTTCCTCGGTGCGATGCTGGTAACGATGCTGGTGGGTGGGCTGAACTACAACAACAACCCGGCTTTGCTGCTGGTCTTCCTGTTTGCCGGCGTTGGCCACAACAGCCTGGTGCACGCGCATCTCATCATGTCCGGCATCCGGCTCAAGGCCCTCCATGCCGACCCGGTGTTTGCTGGCCAGGTGTTGCCGGTGAAACTGCGTTTCGATGCCGACGGCGCGCGCTCGCGTCCGGGCTTGCAATTGATCTGCGGTGAGTCGCGTGTCGATTTCGAACTCGCTGCGAACGAAGAGGCGGAAGTGATCCTGAACCTGCCGACACAGACACGCGGCTGGCTGGAAATCGGCAGGCTCCGGCTGAGCACGCTCAGGCCGCTGGGCTTGGCGCGTGCCTGGAGCTGGCTGCGACCCGACTCGCGGCTTCTTGTTTACCCGGTGCTGGAATTGAACGCGCCACCCTTGCCTGAAGCCTTGGGCGATGGCGATTCGCCGCGCACCCGCGCCCATGGCGAGCAGCCACACCATCTTCGTGAATACCGGTCCGGCGATATGCCGCGGCAGATTGCCTGGAAGGCTTCGGCGCGCGCGGATCGGCTGCTGGTCCGCGAATACGAATCCGCGGTGGCGCGCGACATCACGATCGACTGGAACGCGGCGTATCCGCTGCCTTACGAAGATCGCATCAGCCGGCTCGCGCGCTGGGTCGTGGAAGCCGAACGCAGCGGCAGCAACTATGCGCTGGTGCTGCCATCGGTCCGGATTCCCGCAGGGCGCGGCGCCGAACATCGGCACCTGTGCCTGCGCACGCTGGCGTTATTGCCCCGTGGTTGAGCCGATCGACCGCGCCACGCGTCGCTGGTGCCTGCTGGCTGCGGCAGCGTGCGCCCTGCCCTTGCTGGTACTGGTGCCCGGCTGGCTGGCTGCGGTGCTGGTCGCCACCGGTTTGCTCGCGGCGTATTCGGACCGACCATGGCCGGCCTGGATGCGCCTGTTGCTGACGCTGACTATCGGTGGGCTGGTGCTGGGTGCCTACGGGTTCCGCATCGGCCGCGACACGTCCTGCGCCGGCCTGCTGGCGATGTTGATGCTCAAGCCATTCGAGACGCACAGCTTGCGCGATGCCCACAGCCTGCTCGGTTTCTCGCTGTTCGCCCCGTTCGCGGCCTTCCTGCAGGACCAGGGTCCGCTCAGCCTGACCCTGGCGCTGCCTGCGGTCGCGCTTTCACTCATTGCCTGGTCGAGGCTGGTGCCAGGCAAGCACGCCGCGCTGGTGCCCTCGCTTCGCCAGGCGGGCGCAGCGCTCGCGATGGCGGTACCCATGGCCTTGGCGGGCTTCTGGTTGTTCCCCAGGCTGGCAACACCGTTATGGGGCTTGCCGGAAAATTCCTTCAGTCGTGCCGGCTTGGGCGATCGCATGACGCCGAACGAATGGCTTGATGCACTGGTGGATGACTCGGCCGCCTTTCGCGCCCGTTTCATCGGCCGCACGCCACCTCGCACGCAGATGTATTGGCGCGGCCCGGTACTCGTCCACTTCGATGGCGAAGCCTGGACGCGCGACATCAGCGCGATCAGCAGCCCCGGCCCGGCCCTGCAGTCGACCGGCGCGACCATCCGCTATGAGGTGATGTTCGAGCCGACCGAACGCCGCGACCTGGTGGTGCTCGACCTGCCCTTGACCACGCCGCCGCAATCGCAACTCAATGGCGAATTGACTGCGGTCAGCGCCGAGCCGGTGAACAACCTCGTGCGCTATGTCGGCGAATCAGCGCCGCAGGCGCGCTTCACCGAGCCGCTGCCGGGTTGGCAGCGCCGCGTTTCGCTATCGCTGCCGCCCGGGCACGACCCCCGGACCATCGCCATGGCCAGGCAATGGCAATCGGAAAATCCCGATCCATTGGCGCTCACCCGGCGCTTCATGGCCATGCTCGAAAGCGACTTCAAGTACACGATTTCCGCGCCACCGGTCGGCTTCAATGCCACCGATGATTTCCTGTTCGAGACCAAGCTGGGCTTCTGCCAGCACTTCAGTTCGGCCTATGCGGTACTCATGCGCGCGGCAGGCGTGCCAACGCGGGTGGTTACCGGCTACGTGGGCGGCCACTACAACAAGATTGGAAAATACTGGCTGCTAAAGGGCAAGGACGCGCACGCCTGGAATGAAATCTGGCTCGACGGACGCGGCTGGGTGCGAGTGGATCCGACCGCCGCGATTGCCCCGGAGAATATCCTCGATACGCTCGATGACTTGCAGGCACGGCAACAGGCTGGGCTGGCGGGGGCCGCGGCCGGCCTATTCGAGCCGATGTTCGACGGCACCGACTTCCTGCGC
>JBBRXD010000057.1:0-10611 GCA_038248775.1 Lysobacterales bacterium
CAAGGCCGCTCCCACAAGGCCGCTCCCACAGGTTGGGGGATCAGGCGGCCTGGTCGGCGGTGGTGAAGCTCTCGCCGCAGCCGCATTCAGCGGCCATGCGCGGGTTGCGGAACACGAACTGCTGGTTCAGGCCGGTCTTCGCAAAGTCGATGACGGTCCCATCCACCTGGGCCAGGCTGTCGGCGTCAACCCGCACCGCGACCCCGTCCTGTTCGAACACGGCATCGCCATCCAGCACGGAGGTGGCGATGTCCACCACGTAGGCCCAGCCCGAGCAGCCCGCCTTGCGGACCCCGAAACGCAGGCCGATACCGCCTGGCGTCTCGGCCATGAACTGGCGGACACGCTCGACTGCGCTGGGGGTAAGGGTTATCGACATGATCTGACTCCTGAAGTCTGGGCCCAAGTATACGCCGGTCAATTTGAACGGCCCGGACAGGCGGACCGCTCGCCTGCGGTATCCTTGTTGCTTCATATTTGGGCCGTGTGGGCCGGGGATTCAAGGCATGTCAGTGGTCAGCGTAAAGCAGGCGCTCGGGGGCAAGGTTGCCGCGGGCAGCGAAGTCACCGTCCGGGGGTGGGTGCGCACGCGCCGCGATTCCAAGGCTGGCCTGAGTTTCGTGACCATCAGCGATGGCTCCTGCTTCGCCCCGATCCAGGTGGTGGTGCCCGCCTCCCTGCCCAATTATGAATCCGAGGTGCGCCGCCTGACTGCGAGTTGTTCAGTCATCGCGACCGGTACCCTCGTCGCCTCACAGGGCCAGGGCCAGAGTTTTGAAATCCAGGCATCGTCGCTGGACGTCGTCGGCTGGGTGGAGGATCCGGAAACCTATCCGATCCAGCCCAAGGCGCATTCGCTGGAATTCCTGCGCGAAGTGGCGCACCTGCGCCCACGCACCAACCTGTTCGGCGCGGTCACGCGCATCCGCCACACCATGGCAATGGCGATCCACCGCTTCTTCCACGAGGAAGGCTTCTACTGGGTCAACACGCCGATCATCTCGACCTCCGACGCCGAGGGCGCCGGACAGATGTTCCGCATCTCCACGCTCGACATGATGAACCTGCCGCGCGACGGCAAGGGCGCCGTGGATTTTTCGAAGGACTTTTTCGGAAAGGAAGCTTTCCTGACCGTATCGGGCCAGTTGAACGTCGAAGCTTTCTGCCTGGCGCTGTCGAAGGTCTATACCTTCGGACCCACCTTTCGTGCCGAGAACTCCAACACGACGCGCCACCTGGCAGAGTTCTGGATGATCGAGCCAGAAATCGCCTTCGCCGACCTCAACGATGACGCCAACCTCGCCGAAGCATTCCTGAAGTACATCTTCAAGGCCGTGTTGAACGAGTGCGCCGACGATCTTGCCTTCCTTGCCGAGCGTGTCGAAAAAACCGCGATTAGCAAGCTCGAGGCATTCATCGCGGCGCCCTTCGAGCGTATCGAATACACCGATGCTGTGTCGCTGCTGCAGAAGTCCGGACAAAAGTTTGATTTCCCTGTTGAATGGGGCCTCGACCTGCAGACCGAACACGAGCGCTGGCTGACCGAAGTGCATATCGGTCGTCCGGTGGTGGTGGTCAATTATCCCGAGCAGATCAAGAGCTTCTATATGCGCCTGAACGATGACGGCCGCACCGTTGCCGCGATGGACGTGCTCGCGCCGGGTATCGGCGAGATCATCGGCGGCAGCCAGCGCGAGGAACGCCTGGACGTGCTCGATTCGCGCCTCGCGCAATTCGGCCTCGATCCTTCCCATTACGAGTGGTACCGCGACTTCCGCCGCTACGGCACGGTGCCGCACTGCGGTTTCGGCCTGGGCTTTGAGCGCCTGGTGGTTTACGTCTGCGGCCTGTCAAATATCCGCGACGCCATCCCCTACCCGCGCGCTCCGGGCCTGGCGACGTTCTGATCCATGGTCCAGGCGCTGTTATTCCTGTTCCTCGGCCTGGCCGGCTCTGCGGGGCCGGCACACTTCGGCATGCGCGTGCTGTCGTTCCGCCAGCAACTGGACAAGGGCCTGCCGTTCGCCGTGGGCACCGAAGAAGGCGGCCTGGCTTACAGCTGGTGGCTGATGCGCTTCGCCCAGCGCCGCCTCGGCGACCCGGCGCTTCGACAGTTCGGAACCATCGCAGGCGTGATGGGCTGGATTACCCTTATCGGCATCACCGGCACGGCGGTCTGTATCGCCGCCAACATGAGAACCTGAAATGAGCGACGAACAGATGTACGAAGGCTATGCCATCCAGGACTTCGAATTCGAGGAGTGGTGGCTGGCCGCCCCGGAACACCTGCTGGTCTGGGCGCGCCTGCGCGTCCTGCACAGTGGCGTGGCGCATGTGTTCGACAGCCAGGGCGACACCCTGACCTATGAAAGCGACGACATCGCGCGCGCCGCGCTGATGGACGCCGATTTCCGGTCGCTGGACGGCATGGACGACGACGATGCCGAACTCATCGGCATGCTGCTGGAAGAACTGCAGCCGCCGCAGGGTGAAAGCGATGAGGACCTGCTGCCGCAGATGATTCGTACGCTTGGACCGAGGCACTGACCATGGACCTGCCCCTCGCCGGCAAGCATGCGCTGATCTGTGGCGCGTCCGAGGGCATCGGCCGCGCGACGGCTTTCGCGCTGGCAAACAAGGGCGCGTCCGTTACTGCCCTCTCCCGTCGCCAGGATCGCCTGGACGCATTGGTCGCTGAACTTCCCAGGCATGCGCCCGGGCAGACCCACCAGGGCTTGTCCGCCGACGTGACTGAAACCGCGACCCTGGGCGAACGCGTCCGCGGATTGTGCGCTGGCGCGCCCGTACACATCCTCGTCAACAACACCGCTGGCCCACCCGGTGGCCCGGCGCATTCGGCAGAACCGGCCGCGTATCTGTCCGTATTCCAGCAACATCTCATTGCCAACCAGGTATTGCTGCAATCGGTATTGCCGGGTATGCAGGCGGCCGGATGGGGACGCATCGTCAACATCATTTCCACCTCGGTGAAGGAACCCATTGCCAACCTTGGCGTGTCCAACACCGTGCGCGGCGCCGTGGCCAGTTGGGCCAAGACCTTGTCTTCCGAACTCGGCGGATTCGGCATCACCGTCAACAACGTACTGCCCGGCTACACGCGCACACAGCGACTCGACCAGATCCTGGCCGAGCGTTCAGCCAGCAGCGGAAAGCCCACCGCCGACATCGCCAACGCCATGTTGGCGACCGTGCCCGCCGGCCGTTTCGCGCAGCCGGAAGAAATTGCCGCCGCCGTGGCCTTCTTGTGCTCGCCCGAGGCCGGTTATATAAACGGAATCAATCTTCCCGTGGATGGAGGCAGGACGCGATCGCTATGAACCAGCAGCAGTCCCGGGACAACCAGCGCTTTTTTCCGCGCGTGCCTTACGCCTCTGAACTGGTGGTCGTGAACGATCGCGAGGCCTGGCGTACCGGACTGCAGGATGTTTCCGAGGGTGGATGCAGCGCATTTCGCCCACGCGATTGCAACCTCGTCGAGGGCACCCTGGTCCGCTTGTTCTTCGTCAATGGGCCTGGCCGCGCGGTCGGCGTAGATGCCCGTGTGGCACGCGATGATCTGCGCTGCATCGGCTTCGAATACCACGAAACCCAATCCATTCCGCCGACGCCAGCCTGAGCACGGCCAGCCGATGATCAGCCTCTCCCACTACATCGACGGTCGGGCCGCGGCTGCCAACGTGGAAAACTGGCTTGATGTCTTCGAGCCCGCTACCGGGATGGTATTCGCGCGCTGCCCTGCGGGCTCGGCTGGCGACGTGGACGCCGCCGTCGCGGCTGCCAGGCGCGCCTTCCCTGCATGGTCGGGACTGCCTGCCAGTGAACGCGCGCGCTGGCTGCAGCGCCTCGCGGACGCCCTGGAATCGCGGCTTGAATTGTTTGCCAAGGCAGAATCGCGCGATGCCGGTAAGCCACTCGCGCTGGCGAAGATCATCGAAATTCCCCGTGCCGTCAGCAACCTGAGGTTTTTCGCTGCGGCGGCAATGCAATTCGCCAGCGAGTCGCACCAGGGCGAAGCTGGCCTGAACCTGACGTTGCGCCAGCCGATCGGCGTGGTTGGTTGCATCAGTCCTTGGAACCTGCCGCTGTACCTGTTCACCTGGAAGATTGCGCCGGCGTTGGCTGCGGGCAACTGCGTGGTGGCCAAACCCAGTGAAGTGACGCCACTCACCGCGTGGATGCTGGGCGAGCTGGCAATCGAGATTGGATTTCCGCCGGGTGTGCTCAATATCGTGCAGGGATTGGGTGCGGAAACGGGCAAAGCGCTGGTGGAACACCCCGGCGTAAAAGCCGTCAGCTTCACCGGCAGCACTGCGGTCGGCCGCGGCATCGCGACCCACTGCGCCGGCGCGTTGAAAAAATCCTCGCTCGAGCTCGGCGGAAAGAATCCCACGCTGATTTTCGCGGACGCGCCTCGGGACGCGCTGTACGAATTCATCCTTCGCTCTTCGTTCCAGAATTCCGGACAGATCTGCCTGTGCGGCTCGCGCATCCTCATCGAGCGCAGCTTCTATGATGAATTCCGCGACCAGTTCGTGGCGCGCGTTCGCCAGCTTCGCGTCGGCGATCCGCTCGATGCCGCGACCGTGGTCGGACCGGTGGTTTCCAAGGGACATTTCGAGAAAGTGATGGGCTACCTCGACCTGGCGCGCGCCGAAGGCGGACGGATCCTGTGCGGTGGGTCATCCGTGCAGCCTCCCGGCCGCGGCGAACACGGCTGGTACATCGCTCCCACCGTCATCGAAGGCCTCGGACCGCAGACGCGCACCAACACCGAGGAAATCTTCGGTCCCGTCGTCACGCTGCAACCATTCAACGACGAAGAAGAAGCCCTCGCGCTCGCCAATGCCTCGTCCTATGGCCTGGCTGCCAGCGTCTGGACCTCCGACCTGAGGCGCGCGCATCGACTGGCTGCCGGGCTTGACGTTGGGATCGTCTGGATCAACACCTGGCTGGAACGTGACCTGCGCACGCCCTTCGGCGGCATGAAACAATCGGGCCTGGGCCGCGAAGGTGGCCTGGAAGCCATGCGCTTTTTCACCGAAGCCAAGAACGTCTGCATCAACCTCGGATAAGCCATGGCCCAACTCAGCGAACTACTGGAACGCAATAAAGCCTGGGCCAATCGCGTGCGCGAGGAGGATCCGGGCTTCTTCAAGCGCCTTTCAACGCAGCAGGCCCCGAAATACCTCTGGATCGGTTGTTCCGACTCACGTGTGCCGGCCAATCAGATCATGGGCCTGGCGCCCGGTGAAGTGTTCGTGCACCGGAACATTGCCAATCTGGTCGTGCACACCGACCTCAATTGCCTGAGCACAATCCAGTTCGCGGTGGACCTGCTAAAGGTCAAGCACATCCTCGTCGTGGGTCATTACGGCTGCAGCGGCGTGCATGCAAGCCTGACCGGTACCCGAGTGGGCCTGGCCGACAATTGGTTGAGGCACGTGGGAGACGTGGCACAGAAGCATGCCAGCCAACTTGAAAGCATCGGACTCGAAAGCTTGCGCCACGCGCGACTGTGCGAATTGAACGTGATCGAACAAGTGATGAACGTCTGCCAGACCACCATGGTTGAGGATGCCTGGTCGCGCGGACAGGAATTGTCGGTGCATGGCTGGGTGTACAGCCTGCTTGATGGGCGGATGCGCCAGCTGGGCATGGATATTTCTAGCCGTGAAGAACTTCCTGCCGCTTATGCCTCCGCCTTGCTGCGCGGCGCGGAAACACCGGAGCCCGCATGAGCCAGGCAGTAAATAGCGACAATGCGCCCCGCGCCGTCGGCCACTACCCGCACGCGCGCCGCGTCGGTCAATTTTTGTTCCTGTCAGGCATCGGCCCACGCAATGCCGCCGATAATTCCATTCCAGGCAACGTACTCAGCGAATTCGGCAGCCTGTTGTCCTATGACATCGTTGCGCAATGCCATTCGGTATTGGCCAATGTGCGCGCCGTGCTCGAAGCCAGCGGCGCGCAATGGAGCGATCTGGTGGACGTGACCGTGTACCTGACCGACATGGCGCGCGATTTCCCTGCTTACAATCGCGTTTGGTCGGAGTATTTCCCGGATGAAGCGACGGCGCCCTGTCGCACCACGCTGGGCATCACTGCGCTGCCCACGCCCATTGCCATCGAACTCAAGTGCCTGGCCGTGCTGCCCGAGGGAACCTGACATGCTTACTCCCGCCTTCAACCTGCAAGCCTGGATCGACGAGCATCGGCATTTGCTGAAGCCACCCGTGGGCAACAAGTGCATCGTGGACGGCGATTTCATCGTGATGATCGTCGGCGGCCCGAACCAGCGCACTGACTACCATTGGGACGAAGGCCCCGAGTTCTTCTTCCAGATCGAGGGCGAAATGGTCCTGAAGATCCAGGAAGACGGACAGGCTCGCGATATCCCGATCAAGGCCGGGGAAATGTTCTACCTGCCGCCACGTACAGCACATTCGCCCCAGCGCGCCGCCCATTCCATCGGCCTGGTGATCGAGCGCAAGCGCCTGGCGCACGAAAAGGACGGCCTGCTCTGGTTCTGCGAGCGCTGCAACAACCTGCTGTACGAGGAATACTTCCACCTGGTGGACATCGAGCACGATTTCCCGAAAGTGTTCGAGCATTTCTACCAGTCCATCCAACGCCGCACCTGCACCGCCTGCGGCCATGTGGGAGCGGCCCTTGTGGGAGCGGCCTCGGCCGCGATTCCCGACACTGCACTCGCGGCCGAGGCCGCTCCCACAAAGGCCGCCCCCACAGGGTAAACTTCGCGGCATGCTCAAGATCGATACCCATGCCCACTACCTGCCGCGGGACTGGCCGGACTTGGCTGCTAAATATGGTGACAACCGCTTCCCGGTAATCCACCACGGCGACGACGGCAAGCACCGCATCTACAAGGACGGCAAGTTCTTCCGCGAGATCTGGCCCAAGACCTGGGATCCGGATGTACGCATCGCCGAATACGCCCGCTTCGACGTGCAGGTACAGGCCATCAGCACCGTGCCGGTAATGTTCAGCTACACGTCCAAGCCGCAGCATGCGCTGGAACTTCACCAGTCATTGAACGACCACATGGCTGAAACCTGTCGTTCGCACCGGCGTCATTACGCCGGCATCGGCACCGTGCCGATGCAATCCGCGCGCCTGGCCGTGCAGGAGCTCGAGCGTTGCATGGACCAGCTCGACTTGCAGGGCGTGCAGATAGGCTCGCACATCAACGACTGGAACCTCGACGCGGATGAGCTGCGGCCATTCTTCGAGGCCGCGCAGGATCTGGATGCAGCAATCCTGATCCACCCCTGGGACATGATGGGCACCGACAGCATGCCCAAGTACTGGATGCCCTGGCTGGTCGGCATGCCGGCGGAACAGTCGCGTGCGGCCTGCGCGCTGGTCTTCGGTGGCGTGCTGGAAAAATTCCCGAAGCTAAAGATCTGTTTCGCCCATGGCGGTGGCAGTTTTCCCTACACCATCGGCCGCATCGAGCATGGCTTCAACATGCGTCCCGATCTCGTCGCCATGGACAATCCGCGCAATCCACGCGAGTACTTCGGCAAGCTGTATTTCGATTCCTGCGTGCACGACCCGCGGGCGCTTCGCTATCTCATCGACACGGTGGGCATCGATACCGTGATGCTGGGCACCGACTATCCCTTCCCGCTGGGCGAACAGGAACCGGGCAGCGGCATTGCGGCGCTGGGCCTGGATGAAACATCGCAGGCGCGGCTTTACCATGGCACCGCGCTCGAATGGCTGGGCTTGAACAAGGCGCGGTTCGACTGACATGGGCGAAATCATTTCCGACGCGCACGCGCTGGCACTGGATGAAGCCGATCCGCTGCGCGAGTTCAGAAACGAATTCCATGTCCCACAGCACGGCGACGCCGAGCAGGCTTATTTTTGCGGAAATTCACTCGGCCTGCAGCCCAGGGCCGTGCGCACCGCGCTGATCGACGAACTCGACGACTGGGCGAACTTGGGTGTGGAAGGCCATTTCCTCGGCAAGCACCCATGGATGCCGTACCACGAGTTCGTGCGTGAGTCCTTGGCTGCTTGTGTCGGCGCGATGCCATCGGAAGTTGTTGCGATGAATTCGCTGTCAGTGAACCTGCACCTGATGATGGTCAGCTTCTATCGGCCGACGCCACAACGACATGCCATCTTGATTGAAGCGGGCGCGTTTCCCTCAGACCGTTACGCGGTGGAATCGCAAGTGCGTTTCCACGGCTTGGATCCTGCCACCTCGTTGATTGAACTCGAGGCCGACCAGCCGGGTGGCACGATTTCCATGCAGGCCGTCGAGCGGGTCCTGGCAGAACGCGGCAGCGAGATCGCACTGGTGCTTTGGCCGGGCGTCCAGTATCGCAGCGGCCAGGCTTTCGACCTGAAAGAAATGTCACGGCTCGCCCGTGCCCAGGGCTGCATGGTCGGATTCGACCTCGCCCATGCCGCCGGCAACTGCGTGCTGGACCTGCACGATTCCGGCGCAGATTTCGCGGCTTGGTGCACCTACAAATACCTGAACTCCGGGCCAGGCGCCGTGGCCGGCTGTTTCGTCCACGAACGCCACGCGCTCAGCAACCGGCCGCGTTTTGCCGGTTGGTGGGGACACGACCAGTCCACGCGCTTTCGCATGGGCTCCGAATTCAATCCCACGCCCGGCGCCGACGGCTGGCAGTTAAGCAATCCGCCGATCCTGGCGCTCGCACCGCTGCGCGTTTCGCTGGAAATATTCCAGCGCGCAGGCATGCCTGCGCTGCGCGAAAAATCGGTCCGGCTCACCGGCTATCTCGAAAGCCTGATCCAGCAGCGTCTCGCCGACGTGCTCGACATCGTCACGCCGCGCGACCCAGCCCAGCGCGGCTGCCAGTTGTCGCTGCGCGTGATTGGCGGACGCGAGCGCGGACGCGCATTGTTCGAACACCTCTCAGCGTCGGGAATCATTGGTGACTGGCGCGAGCCCGATGTCATCCGGATTTCACCGGCGCCGCTTTATAACCGTTACCTGGATGTGCTGCGCTTCGTGCGCGCAGTCGAAGCCTGGCGGGGAACTTGATGGATGTGGGTAGCGGTCGAATCACCATCGCGGGCGCAGGCTTGGCCGGCGCGCTGCTGGCCACCCTGCTCGCGCGCCGCGGCTGGTCAGTGGACGTGTTCGAAAAGCGACCGGATCCGCGCATGCGCGCCTACGAGGGCGGCCGGTCGATCAACCTGGCGCTGGCCGAACGCGGCCTGCATGCGCTGCGCCTGGCTGGCCTGCAGGATGCGGTGATGGCACAGGCAGTGATGATGCGCGGTCGCATGGTGCACGGCCTGGATGGATCGACCCAGCTGCTGCGCTATGGCAAGGACGATTCCGAGGTGATCTGGTCTGTGCATCGCGGGCGGCTCAACATCAGCCTGCTCGATGCCGCCGAAGCCGCGGGTGCGCGCATTCGTTTTGATGCCCGCCTCGACGAGGTTGACTTCGAAAAGCGTCGCCTGCGCCTGGTCAACGATCATGACCGCAGCGCGGAGGAGATTGACTTCGAAGTGCTGATTGGCGCCGATGGCGCTGGTTCAGGCGTGCGATCGGCGCTGAAACCCTCGCTCGACCTGGGTGAAAGTTTCGAGGCGCTCGGCCACGGCTACAAGGAACTTGAAGTGCCGCCTGCAGCCGACGGAGGTTTCATGCTGGAGGCCAACGCGCTGCATATCTGGCCCCGCGGCGGCTACATGTGCATCGCGCTGCCCAATACCGAAAAGACGTTTACCGTTACCCTGTTCCTGCCAAACGAGGGTGACCCGAGTTTTGCGACCCTGCCAGACCTCGCCGCGGCTCGGGCGCTTTTCGAACGCGACTTTGCCGACGCGTTGGAGCGCATCCCTGAGTTTGACGCTGACTGGATCGCCAACCCGGTCAGTGGCCTGGGTACGCTGCGCCTTGAGCGCTGGCACCTGGACGGCTGCGCCGTATTGATTGGCGATGCCGCGCACGCAATGGTCCCCTTCCACGGCCAGGGCATGAATTGCGCGTTCGAGGATTGCATCGCGCTCGATCGCCATATTGCACAAGCCGCCGACTGGCAATCCGCCTTCGAGGCCTTCGAGGCCGAGCGCCGACCCAACGCCCAGGCCATCCAGGCCATGGCCCTGGAAAACTATGTCGAGATGCGCGACCAAGTTGACGACGCGGACTTCCTGCTGCGTCGAAAACTGGAACGTCTGCTCGCCGATCGGCATCCCGGTCGGTTCATTCCGCGATATTCCATGGTCAGCTTCATGCGCGTTCCCTACGCGACGGCGTTCGAACGCGGCAATGTTCAACGCCAGCTCCTGATCGATTGCTGCCAGGGACTTCAAGATATAGACCAGGTCGACCTCGCCAAGGCCGACCAGATGGTTCAAGAACGATTGAGCGTGCTGGGGCAAGACTGAGATGGCTGTCAGTTTCCTTTGGTACGACCTGGAAACTTTCGGCCGCGACCCGCGCCGTACCCGCATCGCGCAATTTGCCGCGATCCGCACTGACGAATCACTGCAGGAAATCGGCGAACCGATATCGCTGTTCTGCCAGCCTGCGCGCGACCTTCTGCCCTCGCCCGAAGCTACGCTGATCAC
>JBBRXD010000058.1:0-10498 GCA_038248775.1 Lysobacterales bacterium
AACGTTCCTTGTCCTGCTGGGCCTTGGCCAGGTTCAGGAAGCTCACGCCGTTCTTGCTAAGCGGAGCACCCTTGGTCCAGGCGGCGATGGCCTTGTCGGTTTCGCCGTCGGCGTAATAAGTCTGTCCCAAGTAGGCGTACACGTCGTGCCCGGGTTCAAGGATGCCCTTCTGCAAGCCTTCTTCGATCAGGACGATTGCTTCCTTCTGGCGGTCGTTGCTGTTGGCCAGCAGGCGCCAGGCAACATCGTAGTCTCGACTTTCGGTGAACAAACCGTCCTTGCGCATCCGGTCGAGGATGGCCAGCGCCTTAGCCTCCTGGCCGGCCTCCTGGTAGAGGCTGGCGAGGTTCATCTGCAGCTTCTTGTCGGTGGGTTTGGCTGCAGCCTGTTTTTCCAGGAACGCGATGGCCTGGTCGGGCTTGCCCATGCCCAGCAGGATCTGGTTCTTGATCGCGATGGCGCGCTCGTCCTCGGACTGGGTTTCGGTGAGGAAACGGTCGACGTAGGTCAACGCTTCCGCATGCTTTTCGTCGGCGTCGAGCATCTGCGCGACCTGCAGCATGGCCTGGTAGTGCAGGTTGTTATGCAGGCCGTTGAATTCTACGGCCTGCTTGTAATACCTGACGCTGTTGGAATAGTCCTTGGTTTCCTTCGACTGCCACGCACTACCGGCAAGGTAGGCGGCGCTGGATTTGTCGAAGGCGTTGGCGCGCGCGTCGGCGAGGAATGCTTCGGCCTTCGCGATCATTTCATCTTCACTGTCGTTCTTGGTCTGCAGCTCGAACAGCGCGCCCAGCTGCTTGGACAGCTTCGGTTCGCCGGCCTGCTTGGGTGCAACGCGGGTTGCCTTCGGATACTTCTGGGCTTCGTTGGTAGCGCCGGTTTTCTTTTCCTCGCGGGCCTTGCGTGCGGCGCGGGTGTTGGCCTGCGGCGCGTCGACGCCTCCGGCCTGAGCGCTGACCGTTTCAACTGGCAGGGGGGCCAGCAGGGCGACCAGGACCGCGGACAACAACAGCGACTTCTTCATGGGGCTCTCCGGAACGAATACGTCAGTAATGCTGGCGGACGGAATGGGGCAAGGGCTGCAAAGCGTACGGGGGATGGCCGTTTGCCTCAAGGGCTGCACCCAGGCTGCCGCGCTGGCGGCGATTTGCGGACCTGGGCATTCAAGGGCATTTGTAGGGCATCACGCCTTAACGAGGGGTCAATGACCTGGATCAGACGTCCAGGTTGCCCACGCGCAGGGCGTTTTCCTCGATGAACTCGCGGCGTGGTTCGACCACGTCGCCCATCAGGGTCGAGAAGATCTGGTCGGCGGCCACGGCGTCCTCGATGCGCACCTTCAGCAAGCGCCGTGTTTCGGGATTGACCGTGGTGTCCCAGAGCTGCTCGGGATTCATTTCACCCAGGCCTTTGAAGCGCTGGATGGCGCGGCCCTTCTTGGCTTCTTCCAGCAACCATTCCTGGGCCTGGCGGAAGCGGGTGATGGCCTGGGTCTTGCCGCCGCGCGAAACCGTGGCACCAGGTTGCAACAACCCGTGCAGCTGCGCGGCGATTTCGTTGATCTGGCGCAGCTCGCCGTGCAGCAACTGGTTCACCGCCAGGGTCTGGATGGAGCTCAGGCCGTGATGGCGTTTTTCGATCAGCAGCGCGCCTACCTGGCCATCGCTGGTGGGCTGTACTCGCACCGAATAACGCGGGCGGCCAAGGCCGGACGCATTGAGTTCATTTTCCAGCGTCGCGCACCAGTCACGCAGGCGCGTGTCGTCGACGAAATCATCGGCAGTAAGCGGGCGCGCTTCGAGCAGCGCTTCAAGCACCGCGCGATCAACGCGATAGGCGTGACGATCGATCACTTCGTTGGCAGCCACGACATCGAGCAGCAACTTTTCCAGGGCCGGGCCCGGGATCGGCGGCGCATCGGCGCTGACCCGCAACTCGGCGCCCTCGATCGCGTTGTTGACCAGATAGGCGTTGAGTGCCGCGTCATCCTTCATGTACAGCTCGTTCTTGCCCTGCTTGATCTTGTACAGCGGCGGCAGGCCGATGTAGATGTGGCCACGCTCGATCAGTTCCGGCATCTGCCGATAGAAGAAGGTCAGCAACAGCGTTCGGATGTGCGAGCCGTCGACGTCGGCGTCGGTCATCAGGATGATGCGGTGGTAGCGCAGTTTGTCGGGGTTGTATTCGTCCTTGCCGATGCCGCAACCGAGTGCGGTGATCAGCGTGCCGACTTCAGCTGACGCGAGCATGCGGTCGAAACGCGCGCGCTCGACGTTGAGGATCTTGCCCTTCAGCGGCAGGATGGCCTGGGTCTTGCGATTGCGGCCCTGCTTGGCCGAGCCGCCGGCGGAGTCACCCTCGACGATGAACAGTTCCGACAGCGCGGGATCTTTTTCCTGGCAGTCGGCGAGCTTGCCGGGCAGGCCGGCGATATCCAGCGCGCCCTTGCGCCGGGTCAGGTCGCGGGCCTTGCGGGCGGCTTCGCGCGCACGCGCAGCGTCGACGATCTTGCCGGCGATGGCGCGCGCTTCGTTCGGGCGTTCCTGCAGGAATTCTTCCAGCTTCTGGGCGATCACCGATTCCACCGCGGGGCGAACTTCGGACGAGACCAGTTTTTCCTTGGTCTGCGAACTGAAGCTCGGGTCGGGCACTTTCACCGACAGCACCGCGATCATGCCTTCGCGCATGTCATCGCCCGACAGCGCGACCTTGGCCTGCTTGGCGATGCCGTTCTGTTCAATGTAGTTGGACAGTGTGCGTGTCAGCGCGGCGCGGAAACCGATCAGGTGGGTGCCGCCGTCTTTCTGCGGGATGTTGTTGGTGAAGCAGAACATTGTTTCCTGGTAGGCATCGGTCCACTGCAGCGCGATGTCCACCACGATGCCGTCCTTCTCGCCCGAGGCGGACACGACGGTTGGATGCAGGGGCGTCTTGAGCGCAGCAAGGTGTTCGACGAAGCTCTTGATGCCGCCTTCGTATTCGAAGATGTCCGACTTGCCTTCGCCGCGTTCGTCGATCAGTTCGATCTTGACGCCGGAATTGAGGAAGCTCAATTCGCGCAGGCGCTTGGCCAGGATGTCGTAATGAAACTCCACGTCGCTGAAGATTTCAGGGCTGGGCAAGAAACGTAGTTCGGTGCCGCGCTTGGTTGACGGGCCGAGTTCCTTCAACGGATACAAAGGCTCGCCCAAGGCGTATTCCTGCTGGTAGTGCGCGCCGTCGCGCCAGATGTCGAGCCACAAGTGGCCGGACAATGCATTGACCACCGATACACCCACGCCGTGCAGGCCGCCGGAAACCTTGTAGCTGTTGTCATCGAACTTACCGCCCGCATGCAGCACGGTCATGATGACTTCTGCGGCGGACACGCCTTCTTCCTTGTGGATGTCCACTGGAATGCCGCGTCCGTTATCGGACACGGAACACGAGCCGTCGTTGTGCAGCGTGACAACCAGCCGATCGCAATGGCCAGCCAGCGCTTCGTCGACGCCGTTGTCCACCACCTCGAACACCATGTGATGCAAACCGGTGCCATCGTGCACGTCGCCGATGTACATGCCCGGTCGCTTGCGGACGGCCTCCAGGCCGCGCAGCACGGTGATCTTGCTGGAGTCGTAGGTGTTGTTGGGGGCGATCGGCGTCTGCGGTTCGGTCATCGGATTGGGATCTCTGGACGGACAGGGCGACACGAAGCCGGGAGCGGTCGCGCGCTTTACAATAAGGAGTGCAGATTATAGCCGACCCAGGCCGCGCTTGGGGGCTGGTCTCGTTTACGCGCCGCCCGCGTTAATCGAGGCGGATTCGACCCTGTTCCACGTGGAACAAAGTAAATGCGACCTCGCCTGATCGAAGGATCTCAGGCACCTGGGTGCCAGTGAGCAAGACCTGGGCCTGCGACTGCCCTACCCGATCGAGCACCTGCGCCTGGTGTCGGAGATCAAGCTCCGAGGCGAGATCGTCCAGGCAAACCAGGGGCCAGACGCCATTGCGGTCGGCGAAGGCGCCGGCCTGCCCCAGGATGCAGGCCAAAGCGGTCAGTTTTTCCTGGCCGCGGGACAGCGCCTCCTTGCCCGGCAAGCCGGAGAAATCCACCCGCCAATCAGCCCGGTGCGGCCCGGACCCCGTGTATCCCATGGCCAGGTCCCGGTCCCGTCCCAACAGCAAAGCATCAGCCAGACTGACGTCGTCGCGCTTCCAGCCGGGCCGAAACTCCAAGCTGGCGCGGCCCAGTTCGGACAGGAAGGCCTGGGCCTGCTCGGCGACGAACGCTTCCAGTTGATCCAGATAGTCCTGGCGCAGCCGCGTCAGGCGCTCCCCGGCGTCTGCCAGCTCGCGGTCCCAGGGTTCGAGAGCCAACGGCGAGGGCGAGGGCGAGGACTTGAGCAGCACATTTCGCTGCTTCAGGGCGCGCGAGTACCTTCGCCATTGCGGCAGGAAACTCGGTTCCACGTGGAACAGGCCCCAATCGAGGTAGCGCCGCCGATGTTCCGCGCCCCCGGCAATCAGATCGTGGCTGCCTGGTTCGAAGGTGACCACGGCAATCTGCGAGCACAAATCGGTCAAACTGGTTGCGGCGGCACCATCCAGGCGCGCCTCCCAACGACTGCCTGCGTGGCGCAGTCCCGCCCGATGGGCCGACCCGGTCCGGTCCAGCCACTCGGCATAAACCTCCAGATGCGGTGCGCTGGTCCGGACCAGCCCGTCCGCAACCCGACCACGGAATGAACGGCCGTAGCCCAGCAGGTGGATGGCCTCCACCACGCTGGACTTGCCGGCGCCATTGGCGCCCACCAGCACGTTCAAGCCCGCGGTTGGCTGAAGCTCAGCTTCGACCACGCAGCGCAGCTGGCGGATCTGCAGCCGGGTCAGGATCATGCCGGGTAACGCCGGAATGTGGGCTGCTTGCCCCAAAGCAAACCAGGCCCGGGGTTACCGGGCCTGTGTTGGGCAGCCAAATACTCGGCAATCGGCGTCACAAGCGCAATGGCATCACCACATGGCGGCTGCGCTCGTGGCTGGCCTCGCGGATCAACGCGGACGAATTGCCGTCGCGCAAGTTGATGATGACGAACTCCTCGCGCAGGGCGGACAGTGCATCGAGCAGGTAGGTCACGTTGAAGCCCACCGCCAGGTTGTCCACCCGGGTCTCGGCCTCGACCTCTTCCTGGGCTTCTTCCTGTTCCGGGTTGTGCGCGACGATCTTCAACTGCCCCGGGGAAACCTCGAGCTTGACGCCCCGGTACTTCTCGTTGGACAGGATGGCGGCGCGCTGAAGGGCAGCCCGCAGGACCTCGCGATCAACCTTTACTTCCTTGTCGGCGCCAATCGGGATAACCGCGTCGTAATCGGGAAAACGGCCGTCGATCAACTTGGAAGTAAAAGTGACGTCCTCGCGGCGCATGCGCAGGTGGTTGCGGCCCACTTCCAACTCCACTTCACGGTCGCCGCCTTCCAGCAGGCGCTGCAACTCCAGCACGCCCTTGCGCGGCAGGATGATCTGCTTGCGGGTCTGGACGCCGGCAGGCAGTTCCGCCTCGCACATGGCCAGGCGGTGGCCGTCTGTGGCTACGCAGCGCAGGGTGTTCTCGCGCAGGTCCAGCAACAGGCCGTTGAGGTAGTAGCGCACGTCCTGTTGGGCCATGGCGAACGCGGTGCGCTCGATCAACTCCTTCAACGCCGATTCCGAGACGCGGACGCGCTCGACCAGTTCCAAGTCCTCAATCGCGGGGAAGTCGTTGGCGGGCAGGGTGGCCAAGGTGAAGCGGCTGCGCCCGGCCTGCACGGTGATCTTGTCGCCGGCCTGGCTGACCGTGACCTTGGATCCGTCGGGCAGGGCCCGGACGATCTCGAAAAGCTTGCGGGCTGGAATCGTGCCCTCGCCAGCCTGGCTGTCGTCCACCGCGGACCGGGACACCATTTCCACTTCCAGGTCGGTGCCTGTCATGGACAGGTTGCCGCCTTCGACCTGCACCAGCAGGTTGGCCAGCACCGGCAGCGTCTGCCGTCGTTCGACGACGTTGACCACTTGCTGCAATGGTTTGAGAAAGGCTTCGCGCGAGAGGCTGAAACGCATGCAGGGAACCCCAAGATCCAGGTGGATAAATTAGAACTGGTGGTGGTAGAGGGGCTGAAAAAGCCCAAATATCACACGTAACTCATTGAATATAAAAACTTTATCTCGCCAGAAGCCTGTGTGTCGCAAGCCCCGGACCGGTAGGACAATCTGTGGATAAGTGCCAGGGTTACAAACTTCCCCCCACTTATCCACAGGCTATCCCCTTGCCGCCGGTATAACCCATTCCCCCACTGGCCGCCGCTTATTCGGTCAGCTTTCGCACCAGTTTGTCCCAGTCCTCGTGCAGCTTGCCATCGGTGCCGATCAAGTCGCGGATCACGCGGCAGGCATGCAGCACCGTCGTGTGGTCCCGTCCCCCGAACGCATCGCCGATTTCCGGCAAGCTGTGCTCGGTCAAATCCTTCGACAATGCCATCGCCATCTGCCGCGGACGCGCCAACGAGCGCGTCCTGCGCTTGGACAGCATGTCCGCCATGCGCAGCTGATAGTAGTCTGCCACGGTCTTCTGGATATTGCTGATCGAAATGACCTGTGCCTGGGCCCGTAGCAGGTCGCGCAAGGTCTCCTGCGCAAACTCCGGGGTGATCGGCCGGCCCATGAAATTCGAACGCGCCGCCAATGTGTTGAGCGCGCCTTCCAGATCGCGCACGTTTGAGCGCATCCGCTTGGCGATCAGGTAAGCCACGTCTTCGGGCAAGCTCATCTTCCGCTCGCTGGCTTTGGCGGTGAGGATGGCGGCGCGGGTTTCGAAATCAGGCGGCTCGATCGCAACCGACAAGCCCCAACCGAGTCGCGATTTCAGGCGCGGCTCGAGGTTCTCCACTTCGCGCGGATAACGGTCGCAGGTCAGGATGATCTGCTGCTTGCCATCGAACAGCGTGTTGAAGGTGTGGAAGAATTCTTCCTGGGTGGTGTTTTTCCCGGCAAAAAACTGGATATCGTCGATCAGCAACGCGTCCACCTGGTGGAATTGGCGTTTGAACTGGTCCATTGATTTGTCCTGCAGCGACTTCATCATCGCGCTGAAGAACTGTTCCGAGCGCAGGTACAACACGCGCATGCCTGGGTTGTTGGCGCGCATCAGGTTGCCCGCGGCGTACATCAGGTGGGTCTTGCCAAGGCCCGTGCCGCCATACAGCAGCAGCGGGTTGTAATCGCGGCCCGGGTTCAACGCGACCTGCAGCGCAGCTGCGCGCCCCAACTGGTTGCTGCGTCCTTCCACGAAGTTGTCGAAGGTGTACTGCCTGTCGAGGTTGCCCTGGAAGTCGACGGCCGCCTTGATCGGCGCCGCCAGCGCGGTTGGCGCGGCTTCGCGGGCGGTCGACCCGACCTCCAGCGATACCTGGGTAGGCAGCCCGGCAAAATGCCCGGCCAGCTCGCGGATGCGGCCCAGGTAGCGTTCGCGCACGGTATCAACCACGAAGGCGTTCGGCGCCAGCAGGACCAAGCCATCGGCACGGGTCGAGGCCTGCAGGGGCTTGAGCCAGGTATGCACGTCCTCGGCTGAAAACTCAGCTTCCAGGCGCTCAAGGCAACGGGGCCAGACGGTATCCATCAAACTTCGGCAACCTTCGCGTGCCGCACGGGGCGGGCTGTGGATAAGTGCGGGGTTGGCCAGTCTAGCCCCCGCCGCAGGCGCCTGCCAAGTGCGATGAGCTTGACCTTTTGCGCCACGCTTGCTATCGTTTCCAGTTCATTTCCGCCCAATTCAAGCCGAGCTGCCACCATGGCCACCAAGCGTACGTACCAACCCAGCAACATCAAGCGCAAGCGCGACCACGGCTTTCGCGCCCGCATGGCGACCGCCGATGGCCGCAAGATCCTTGCCCGCCGCCGCGCCAAGGGCCGCGCCCGCCTCTGCGTCTGACGCTTCGCCGCTAGTCGGTGTCGCGGTTCCCGCGCGGCCACGTTGACGTGCTGCCGCGCCGATGACCATCTCCCAAAGCTTCCCCCCCGACGCGCGCCTGCACGTCTCGGCCGAATACCAGGCGGTGTTTGGAGAAGCTCGACGCGTGTCTGGAAGCTTCTTTCGATTGAATGTGCGGCTGCCCCTTGAAGGCGGCCGTTCTCGTTTGGGTGTGACGGTTTCCAAGCGCGTGGACAAGCGCGCCGTGGTGCGCAACCGGCTGCGTCGCCAGGCCCGGGAATGTTTTCGCCTCATGCGCGAAGGCTTGCCCGCCGGTGATTACGTCCTGCTGGCCAAGCCAGAAGCGGCCAAGGCGCAATCTGCCGCAGTGCGCGCCGACCTCTTGTCCTTGTTCAATCGCGCCCGCACGTTGAAGCCCATGGCCCCACCCGGCACAATGCCGCCCTGCGACGCGATTACCGGTCGCCCTTGTTCTCCTGAGTCCTGACAGGCGCCGCATGCGCCGGGTGATTGTTCGTCCATGAATCAAACCCGTTCTTTCCTGTTGATCGCCTGGCTGGTGGTCGCAACCCTGTTGTGGATGGAGTGGAGCAAGGGCCAGTTGGCCGCCACGACAGCGCCTGCAACGCCTGCCACCACGACGGCAACGACCACCTCGCCCGAGGCTGCGGCACCGGTTGCCGGGCTTGCCCCTGCGCCCGCCGCCGGAACCACGGCGTTGCCGCCTGCAGGCGCAGCCCTGGCGCCGGCTGCCAATGCCAGCGGCGCGTCCCCGTCGGCGCGGCCGATCACGATTGCCAATGACACGCTGCGCCTCAGCATCGATCTCAATGGCGGCCGCATTACCGATTCGCAGCTGCTCAAGTACACCATCGAGAAAAAGCCCGGCAGCCCCAACGTGCACCTGCTCGACAGTTCACCGGCAACCTACCAGGTCGCCGAGTCGGGACTGATCCGCGTCGATACGAGCGCCGCGCAGCAAACGCTCGATGCACAGTTCACTACCGAATCGGGCACCAGCCAGTTCGTGCTCGCGCCGGCAGCTGCCGCGCTGTCGGTGCCGCTGACCTGGACCGACCCCGGCACTGGCCTGGTGGTCAAGCGCACGCTTACCCTCAAGCGCGGCAGCTACGTGCTCGAAATCAATGACCGCATTTCCAATCCCGGTGCCGCCGCGCAACGCATCTATCCGTTCGTGCGGCTGTCGCGCGTCGCCCCGCCACCGCCGCCCAAGCACAGCTTCCTGACCAGCCCGGAAACCTTCAGCTTCGTCGGCGCGGCCTGGTACACGCCGGAAGGCAAGTACGAAAAAACGCCACTGGGCGATTTCAGTAAACATACCCCACCCGCCGGTACTGTCACCGACGGCTGGATCGCGATGTTGCAGCACCACTTCGCGACTGCATGGGTACCGCAGCCCAAGGATCCGCAGGTGCAGTTCAGCACCACGGTCGAGACCCGCGCCGGCGTGTCGTTGTACATCGTACGCAGCATCGCCGCGCCGATGGACGTCGCGCCTGGTACCTCGGTTGATCACCAGAGCCGCCTGTGGGTGGGACCAAAACTGCAGGCACCGATGGCTGAGCTAGCGCCTACGTTAAAGCTGAGCGTGGACTACGGCATGCTCAGCTTTATCGCTCAGCCATTGTTCTGGCTGCTGTCGTGGTTGCACAAACTTTTCGGAAACTGGGGTTGGGCGATCATTGCCATCGTCGTGTTGCTCAAGGCCGCGCTGTTTCCGCTGTCGGCCAAGCAGTACCAGTCGATGGCAAAGATGCGCGCCGTGCAGCCGCGCATCGAGGCGCTGAAGGAACGCTACGGCGACGACAAGCAGCAATTCCAGATCGCGATGATGGAGTTGTACAAGAAGGAAAAGATCAATCCGATCGGCGGCTGCCTGCCGATGCTGATTCCAATCCCGATCTTCCTGGGCCTGTATTGGGTCTTGCTTGAAACCGTGGAGCTCCGCCACGCGCCGTGGGTGGGCTGGATCCAGAACCTGACTGCGGCCGATCCCTACTTCGTGCTGCCCGCGCTCAACCTGACGGTGATGTACCTGACCCAGAAATTGACGCCAATGCCGGGTATCGATCCGATACAGAAGAAGATGATGCAGTTCATGCCGCTGGTGTTCGGCGTGATGATGGCCTTCTTCCCCGCGGGCCTGGTCCTGTACTGGGTTACCAACGGCTTGCTCGGCCTGCTGCAGCAGTGGTGGATGACCAAGCAGCACGGCCCGAAGGCCGTGGTGGTCGCGAAGTAGAACTTCGCGCGGACCATGCCTGCCCAGGACGTCCGCGACACCATCGCTGCCATCGCCACCGCGCCAGGCGCCGGTGGCGTGGGCATCGTGCGCTTGTCAGGACCGGCCTCGCGCGCGATTGCTGAAGGTATTTGCGCGCGCCGCTTGCGCGCGCGCCAGGCCGCGCACGCACGATTCCGCGACGACAATGGCACCATCGACGACGGCATCGTGATCTGGTTTGCCGCGCCTGCGTCCTACACTGGCGAAGACGTGGTTGAACTACAGGCACACGGCAGTCCGGTAGTGC
>JBBRXD010000059.1:0-10389 GCA_038248775.1 Lysobacterales bacterium
GATCTGGCGGGTGCTGATGTGGCCATGCTGGATGTTGGCGAATTCGGGAAACGGAAAACGCTTCTTTACGAACAAACCGACCTGTTCCAGGTCCTGGTCAGCCATCTGCTGGCGCAACGCCTGCCGCACCGCATGGGTGCCGGTCTTGGGGATGGCGAAGAAAATGTAACGATGCTTGTGCGAAATTATCATGGCGGGCAGCGCGAAAAGGCCCGCCCATGATAATGCAAGGGCTAGTGCGGCCGGCGTGGCGGGGGTTTCAGCTCGAAATGTACTGCTGAAGGAAGCTGATTTCCTGCTTCTGGTCCTCGATCAATTCCTTCACCAGGTCGCCGATGGAGACGATGCCGAGGATCCGGCCACCATCGAGCACGGGCAGGTGGCGGATATGGCGTTCGGTCATGATGGCCATGCAGTCGCTGACCGACTCCGACGGCCCGACGCAAACCACGGGCGAGCTCATGATGGTGGCTACAGGCGTGTCACTGGACGAGCGGCCCTGCAGCACGACCTTGCGGGCATAATCGCGTTCGCTGGCGATACCGGCCAGCTCATCGCCGCGCATTACCAAGACTGCGCCGATGTGGTGTTCGGCCATCAGGCGAACCGCCTCCAGCACAGGTTCGTCTTCACCAATCGCTATGACCTGGCTGCCTTTTCTTTCCAGGATCTGGCTTACGTTGCGCATGCCCTGCTCCTTGCCAAATCGGTGGCACCATCTTAGCCCTGTTGCGCGCGCCCGGCATCGGTTGCGCCGTCACCCTGGCCCGGGTGCCAGTCCTGCACCAGGTAAAGCGGCCTTTGCTTGGCTTCCAGGTACATACGGCCCAGGTACTCGCCGATCACGCCCAGGGCCATCAATTGCACGCCGCCGAGCAACAGCACCACCGCCATCATGGTTGGCCAACCCTGCACGGGGTCGCCCCATACCAGGGTCTTGGCAATGATCCAGACGCCGTAGGCGAAGGCAAGCAGCGCCGTGCCGAGTCCGGCGTAGGTTGCCACGCGCAGGGGCGCGGTCGAGAAACCGGTAATTCCATCCAGCGCGAAGTTCCAAAGCCGCCAGTAATTGAACTTGCTTGTTCCGGCGATGCGCGGCTCCCGCTGGTAGGGCAGCGAGGTTTGCGGGTAACCCACCCAGGCGAACAATCCTTTCATGAACCGGTGCCGCTCGCGAAGGTCGCGCAGGGACTCGACCACGCGCCGCGACATCAGCCGGAAATCGCCGGTGTCGGCCGGGATGCCGGTGAAGGACAGCTTGTTGATGACCCGGTAGAACGCCTTCGCCGTGACTTTCTTGAGCCAGCTTTCGCCATCGCGCGAGGTGCGGGTGCCGTACACCACGTCGAAGCCTTCCCGCCACTTGCCAACCAGTGCGGGCAATAGTTCAGGCGGGTCCTGGCCGTCGGCATCAAGCACGACCACTGCGTCGGCATCCGCGCGGTCGAGGCCGGCAGTGAGGGCCAGCTCTTTTCCAAAATTCCGCGACAGACGCAGCAGCTGGACGCGCGGATCGTTGCCGGCGATCGACTGCAGCACCTGCCAGGTCGCATCGCGGCTGCCATCATCGACATAAAGCACCTGCGTGCGCAGGTCCATGCCATCGAGCACGGCGGCAAGCCGCGCATGCATGCCCGGCAGCGCCTGCGCTTCGTTGTAGGCCGCGATGACGACGGTAAGCGTGGCGGGGTTCATGCCCGGATGGTACCTGCTGCCGCGCGCGGTGGTCAGCCCGGTCAGCGGTCGATGAGGTAGGCCGGGCCGCCCAGGTGGCGAACCTGGCGTTCAATCCAGCGCGCGCGGCGCTGCACGTAGGCCCCCGGCTTCGCGACACTATAGCGACGCGGGCTGGGCAGCACTGCCGCCATACGCGCCGATTCGGAAGGCGTGAGCTTCGACGCCGACTTGCCGAAGTAAGTGCGGGCCGCGGCCTCGGCGCCGTACACGCCATCGCCGAACTCGGCGATGTTGGCATACACCTCAAGGATGCGTTGCTTGGGCCACAGGAATTCGATCAGCACCGTGTACCAGGCTTCGAGTCCCTTGCGCAGGTAGCTGCGTCCCTTCCACAGGAACAGGTTTTTCGCAACCTGCTGGCTGATCGTGCTGGCGCCGCGGACCTTGCGGCCGCGCTGGTTGTTCTTCATGGCCTTGTCGATGGCCTTGAAATCGAATCCGCGGTGGCTGGGAAAAGTCTGGTCCTCCGCCGCCACCAGTGCGATGGGCAGGTTCCGCGAAATCCGGTCGCTGCTGCGCCATGAGTAGTGCAACTGGAAATTCCAGTCGCGCTGCACCAGCGCATCAACCCGGCGCGACACCATGAAAGCGCTGGTAACCGGCGGAATCCAGCGCAACAGCAGCACCTGCGCGGTAGTCAGCAACAGGAACCACAGCGGCAGCCAGAGGAATATCCAGCGCGCAAGACGGCGCCAGCCCCGGGGGCGTTTGCCAGCAGCGGCCGCCATTCAGGGGCTCGGCTCGACAGGTTCGACGGCGGCGACTTCAACGGCAGCGATGCTCAGGTCCACGGCCAGCACCCAGCCCTGGCCCGGCGCATCGCTTGCGCTTGGCCGGCGCCAGACCCGAAGCCAGGCCGGGCTGCCCACCCCACCGCCCCAGGATGCTGCGAGGTCTCCCGCCGCCGACACGACCTGTCCGGCATCCACGCGCAGCGCCTTCGAGGGCAGCGCCTGACCTTCGGCCCGGCTGTCGGGCACGGCGCCCTCACGAAGCCTGAGGAAATCGGCAGACACCATTCGCGTATTCAGCGCGCCCGCAGGGGCCAGGTCGGCGCTGCGCAATTCGGCCACGCCGACCGGCCAGCCAGGTGGCTCGCCCAATCCCAACCCGCCACGACGCTGCACTTTTTCGGGGAACGCTACTTCCTTGTGGCTGATGCCGTGGTCCACCAGCACCTTCCACTTGCCGTCGACGCCCTTGCGCCAGAGGTTGAAGAAATGACCGAAGCCAGCCGGCTTTTCGGCGCCATCCGCAGTGAATCGCCAGGGACCGCTGGTGTAACCGAGGTCGCCGCTGGCCGATATCTCCGCGAGTTCAGGAGTCCATTCGAGCCGATTCTTGTTTTCTGGGCGAGCTTCCCAGACGCGCTGCCCGTTGCTGGGACCGGGCGCGAACACCAGCCCGTCGTCGGCCAGGGCTGCCAGGAACGCAGCCCGCGTGCTTCGGGCACTGGCGTCGACCGCGAAGGCGCGCTCGGCCGCGACCATGTCTTCAAAATCATCGGCGAGCGCCAGCGGCACGGCCGAAAATAATGAGGCAAACAATAGACAGGCCTTGATCAGGGCGCGGGGCGATACCATCTTGGAACCTCCTGAGTGTGGCCAAGCATAGCTGGTCGCCCCCATTCCCTGCCCAGGCCATTCACCCCTTCCAATGCCAGATTTCGATCGCGACACGCTGTCCCTGTTCCTTCTCGAAAACTCCGGAATCCGCGGGGTGCTGGTGCGCTTGGACGATACCTGGCAAGCCATCCAGGCGCGCACGCCCTACCCGGCTCCGGTGGCCGAACGGCTGGGTGAGACCTGCGCCGCCGCGGCCCTGTTCACCGGCCACGCCAAGCTCGATGGCCGGCTGAGTGTGCAACTGCGTGGTACCGGCGCCTTGCGCACGCTGTTCGCCGAATGCACGGCTGAAGGTACGCTGCGCGGCATCGCGCATTATTCCGAACCCCTGCCCGAGCCACTCACGCCGCGCGCCTTCGGGGATGGCTCGGTGCTGGCCATCACCATCGAAAACCTGCCGCCTGGCGGCCAGGAGCTGATGCGCTACCAGGGCCTGGTGGGGCTGGACGCCGACCACCTGTCGGAGGCGTTCGAGGCCTACTTCGCCCAATCCGAGCAGTTGCCTACCCGGGTGATGCTGGCCTCGGACGGCCGGCGCGCAGCGGCGTTGATGCTGCAGCAGTTGCCCGAAGGCCATCGCGATACTGACGGCTGGACCCGCGACTCGGCGCTGTTCGATACCCTGACCCGGGCCGAGCTGCTAGACCTGCCCGCCGATACCTTGTTGTTCAGGCTGTTCCACGAAGAAAACGTGCGCCTGCTGGGCCAGAAGCCGATGCGATTTGGCTGTTCATGTTCCCGCGAACGGGTTGGCGAGGCCCTCCGGAGCCTGGACCTGAACGAGACCCTGGCAGTTGCCCGCGAGGGCGTGACCGAGGTGCACTGCGATTTCTGCGGCCAGGGCTACCAATTCACCGACCAGCAGGTGCTAGCGCTGTTCGAAGCCTCCGGCCCCAACGCCCCGGGCTCGGACCTGATCCAGTGAGGTGCTGGATTTGTGGCCGGTTTTTGGTTAAATTAACGTAAATATCGGTGAGGGAACGAGGACGGGGCCGGGAACTTTTTGACCCGCGAACCGTTCTTAATTGCCGACCCGCGAGGATGCCCAAAGTGAAACTGCGATTGATCACATGTCTTCTGCTCGCCCTCTCGGCGACGTCGGCGTTTGCCCAGTCGAAGCTGTTGACGGGCAACGAGCCGACCGGCAACACCACCGTGCTGCCACTGTGGAACACGCAGAACGGCCAGGTGGACGCACTGCTACTCATTGAACCGTCCGTGCTGCCGCAATTGCCGTCCCAGCGAATCATCCGCCCGGCAGGCAACGCGGCGTATAGCGATTCGTTGCAGCTGCGCGCTGGCCTGTCACTCGAAGCCAATCCGGGCATGGGCGTGCTGTGCAACAGCGGCAGCGTCATCACCAGCGTCGGCTCGATGGCCGGTCATTGCATGCTGGTCAACCTGGGCAGCCAGGGCCTGTCGCCGATTCCGGGCAGCAAGAGCTCTGTCAACGGTTCACTGCAATTGCAACGCGCGCGCACGTCCCTTACCGGCAGCGTGGGCGTCGGTCGCGAGACTATTGGCGGCAACCTCAACCCCATCGGCGGCAGCGCGGCAGACCGTCGCTTGCTCGACAGCCTGTTGGGTTCCAGCGCTGCAACGCTCGACTCGCGCAACGCCAGCCTGATCGGCCAGGTCTCGCTCGGCACGCAAAGCTGGGTGAGCATCGGCGGCAAGCTCGCCCGCGTCCGCCTCATTCCGACCGGCCAGATTCGTGGCGGCCTGCCGCCCGAGTGGAATTCCGGCGGCCTCAGCCTGGGCGGCGGCATCGGTAATTTCGGTGGTGAAATCACCGGCCAGATGATTGAAGTCCCAGGCCAGGCCAGCCGCTTCAGCAGCCTGGGCGCTGGCGTTACCTGGCGCACGCCGTGGCGCGCCAAGCTGACCGTCGGCGCCGACAACCTGGTGACGCGCGGCAAGAATCCGTTTGGCCTGCCCGATGCGCGGCCCGAAGCGGAAGCCGACGAAGGTCGGGTACCGTACGTGCGCTACCAGCAGGACCTGTAAGGCTTCGCTCGCGCTGTAGCTGCGCCGCCTCGTGTAATGTTTCCGCTTGCCCTCGATTCCGGCGTGAGCGATGACCCCCTCCCTGATCCGTCCCCGCGAACTTCGCTTCGTCACCGAACAACTGTGGCCGTTGTCGGCGTTGCTCGCCTATCCACGCTTCGCCGGGCACAGCCTGGAGACATTTGAAAGCGTGCTGGACCTGTCGCGAAAACTCGCGCAGGAAAAATTCGCGCCGCATAACCGCGAATCCGACAACAACGAACCGCACCTGCACGAAGGCCGGGTGCGGATCATTCCGGAAGTGAAACTGGCGCTCGATGCCTATGCCGAATCGGGTTTCACCGCGTTGCTGGCCGACGAAGATGAAGGCGGGCTGCAACTGCCATACACACTCGCGCTGTTGAGCGATGCAATGTTCCTGGCGGCGAATGTTTCCACGACCAGCTATGCGCTGCTCGCGCGCGGCGTGGCCAACCTGCTGGCTGCGCACGGTTCCGCCGACCAGCAACGCATGTATCGCCTGCCCATCGTGCAAGGTCGCTTCCTCGGCACGATGTGCCTGAGCGAACCGCAGGCCGGATCGTCGCTGGCCGATATCAGCACGCGCGCCGAACCCGCGGCCGACGGCAGCTATCGGCTGGTCGGGCAGAAGATGTGGATTTCCGGTGGTGACCATGAGTTGTCGGAAAACATCGTGCACATGGTGCTGGCGAAAATTCCCGGTGGTCCCGCCGGCGTGAAGGGAATCAGCCTGTTTGTCGTGCCGAAATTCCTGGTCAACGATGACGGCACGCTGGGCGCGCGCAACGACGTGCAACTGGCCGGCGTGAATCACAAGCTCGGCCAGCGCGGCATCATCAACACTTTCCTGAAATTCGGCGAGAACGACGCCTGCGTCGGCTACCTGGTAGGCGCCCCGCACCGGGGTCTGGCACAGATGTTCCACATGATGAACGAGGCGCGGATCGGCGTTGGCATGGGCGCGATCATGCAGGGCATGGCCGGCTACGACTACGCGCTGGAGTACGCGCGCGAGCGTCGCCAGGGTCGCCATCCCGACCAGAAGGATCCGGCGTCGCGGCCCGTGCCGCTGATCGAGCATGCCGATGTGCGACGCATGTTGCTGCAGCAAAAATGCTGGTGCGAAGGCGCTTTCGCGCTGGCGGTTTATGCCGGCAACCTGGTCGATGCGCAGGGCCAGTCGGCAGATCCGGCCGTACGGACCGAAGCGACGCTGAAACTCGAACTGCTGACGCCGATCCTGAAATCGTGGTCGGCCGAATGGTGTACGCGCGCAAACG
Organism: Lysobacterales bacterium; assembly: GCA_038248775.1. Classification (GTDB taxonomy): domain Bacteria; phylum Pseudomonadota; class Gammaproteobacteria; order Xanthomonadales; family Xanthomonadaceae; genus Arenimonas. The sequence continues at coordinate 6,671 of JBBRXD010000059.1, forward strand.
ACCTCGCCATCCAGGTCCTGGGTGGCTACGGCTACACGCGTGAATATCCGGTTGAACAGTACTACCGCGACAACCGCCTGAACCCGATCCACGAAGGCAGCAACGGCATCCAGGCCATCGACCTGCTCGGCCGCAAGGCGATGATGGAACGCGGCGCAGCCTTGCAGGCGATGCTGCTCGAATTGCGCGCGACGGCGATTGAAGCCGCGGGAGTTCCGGCACTCGCCGAGTATTCGCAGGCGTTGATGGATGCCATGGCGCGTATCGAGAAGACCACCCAGGCGATCGCAGCGCGGATGGCTGGCGGCGAAGTGCGCCTTGCACTCGCCAATGCGTCGCTGTACCTGACGCTGGTAGGCCACGCCTTCATCGCCTGGATCTGGTTGAAACAGGCGCTGGCCGCCGCGAATTCGCTTACATCCGCCGGCGCCACGGATGTCTATTTTTACCAGGGCAAGCTTGCAGCTTGCCGCTATTTCTTCCGCTACGAACTGCCCGGCGTCCAGGCCAACGCCGGCCTGCTGCAGGACATGGACGACACCACGCTGGCGATGCAACCCGACAGCTTCTGATCCAACCTACCGAAACAGGACGAGCGATGGACGAAATAAAACTGACGGTGGAACAACGCGGCCATGTGTTGCTGATGGGTTTCAATCGCCCACAGAAGCGAAATGCGTTTGACGTGGATACTTTCCTGGCATTGGCAGCTGCCTATGGAGAGCTCGATCGCAATCCCGAACTGCGCTGCGGCGTGGTATTCGGACATGGCGAGCACTTTACAGCGGGCCTGGATTTGCCCCAGTGGGCGCCGGTGCTGGCCGAGGGCAAGCCCATGCCACTGCCCGAAGGTGGCCTGGACCCGTTCGGGCTGGATGAAGCGCGGCGCTGTCGCAAGCCGGTTATCGCCGCTGCGCAGGGCGTCAGCTTCACCGTGGCGGTGGAACTGATGCTGGCTGCCGATATTCGCGTGGCCGCAAGCGACGCGCGCTTCGCGCAACTGGAAGTGCTACGCGGATTCTTTCCCTGCGGTGGCGCCACCGTGCGCCTGATGGACGAGATCGGCTGGGGCAATGCGCAGCGCTACCTGCTGACCGGCGATGAATTCAGCGCGGCAGACGCCTACCGCATGGGCTTCGTCCAGCACCTGGTCGAGCCCGGCAAGCAACTGGACATGGCGCTGGAAATCGCCGAAAAGATTGCGATTGCGGCGCCGCTGGGCGTTCAGGCTTCACTGGCCTCGTCCCGGCTGGCCCGCCGCGAAGGCCCGCGCGCAGCGCTGGATGCGTTGATGCCGTCCCTGCCGGCCATGATGCAGACCGAGGACATGCGCGAGGCCGTGCTGGCCTTCACACAACGACGCCAAGCCGTATTCACCGGACGATGAAACAGCGTATTGTCCGGACGGATGGCTGAATCGCTGACACCGCTCACCGGACTGGACGCCGCCTTCCTTTACCTGGAATCGGCCGGCACGCCCATGCACGTGGGCAGCGTGATGCTGATCGAGTTGCCCAAACGGCGCGGCTTCGATTTCCATGCGGCGCTTCTTGCACATATCGCGGAACGTTTGCCACGCGCGCCGGCCCTGCGTCGCGTCCTGCACGGGGCGCCACTGGGCCTGGGCCATCCGATGTGGGCCAACGCGCAGGACATCGACCTGCGCAAGCACATCCGCAAACGCAAACTGGCCGGCGCCGGCGGGCACGACAAGCTGATGGCGCTGGTCGGCAAGCTGCACTCGGAACCCCTGTCGCGCGACTTGCCGATGTGGCAATTCGTGGTGATAGAAAACGTCAAGCCAGGGCTCGTCGCGCTGTATTCCAAGGTGCATCACGCCCTGCTTGATGGCCAAGGCGGCATCGCGCTTGCGCAGGCGATCCTGGATGTTGCCCCGGTTGCGCCGAAGCGCGCATCGAAACAGAGCCCCAGGCAGCCTGCCGCGGCGCTGAGCCGCAGCGACCTGGCGCGCACGGCGACCCGGTCTACGGTGAACCAGTTCGCCAACTTGCTGCGCGCGTTGCCCGCGACGCTGAAGCTCGCTGGCAGCGTCGGCCAAACTGCCAGCATGATCGGCAACCTGCGCGAAAATATCCTGTTGGCGCCGCGCACCGTATTCAATCGCAAGATCGGTCCCGGCCGCAGCTTCGGCGCAGTTTCCCTGCCGCTGGAGGAAGTAAAGCGCGTGGCGCGAGGATTCGGCGTCAGCTTGAATGACGTGGTAATGGCGATTTGTTCCGGCGCGTTGCGTGACTTGTTGCTGGCGGTGGACGGACTACCGAAAAATTCGCTGGTGGCCGCGATGCCGGTGTCATTGCGTGAGACCGGCAACACCGATGTGAACAACCAGGTATCCATGGTGCAGTGTTCACTCGCGACGGATGTCGCCGATCCAGTGCAACGTCTCAAGGCCATTCACGATTCCACGGCGCAGATCAAACGCCGCGTCGCCGCCTTCAAGAACCTGATACCCACCGATTTTCCCGGCCTGGCCGCGCCGATCTGGGCCGCCGGGCTGTCACGCCTGTGGGCCAGCGGAAGTATCGCCGAACGACTGCCCGCGCTTGCCAACGTGGTGATCTCCAACGTGCCAGGCCCACCAGTACCCCTGTATCTGGCGGGCGCGAAGTTGAGCCACTACTATCCGGTATCGATCGTGACCCATGGCCTGGCCTTCAACATCACCGTGCAAAGCTACGCAGGCAGCCTGGAGTTCGGACTCACGGCCAGCAAGGACGTGGTGGCGCGTCCCGATATCGTCGCCCATGCCATGACCGCCGCACTCCAGGAATTGTCCGATCGCCTTCCATGAAGCCATCCCTCTCTCCTTCGCGGCGCCCCGGCATGCATGAACCCCTGAAGTCTCCTTCGGCCCTCCTGATGGCCATGGAAGGTCGCGCCATGTTCGAGTGGGCATCGTACGCATTGACCTGGCCCTGGCTGCGTTCGGCGCCGCGCGGCGACGGCCATCCCATTATCGTATTGCCGGGTTTGTGCGCGGGTGATGCAACAACGATTCCGCTGCGCCGTTTCCTGCGCCATCTCGGTTACGAACCCTACGCTTGGCAGCAAGGCCTGAACTTCGGTCCGCGCGACCATGTCATCAAGGGCATGGTGGACCAGGTGCGCGCCGTGCAGAAAAAACACAAGCAGAAAGTCAGCATCATCGGCTGGTCGCTGGGTGGTGCGATGGCCAATGCGTTGGCGCTGCGCATGCCCGAGCGCGTGCGCCAGGTAATCACCCTGGGCTCGCCGCTGACAGGCCACCCGAAAGGCACCAACGCCTGGCGGGTGTTCGAAATGGTCAGCGGCTTCCGCAGCGACGACGAACGCCTGATGGAACTGGTGAACGGCGAACCCAGCGTGCCCACTACCTCGATCATGAGCAAGACCGATGGCGTGGTGAACTGGCGCATGAGCCTGGCCGAGGTATCGCACATCTCGGAAAACATCGAGGTCAGCGCAACGCACCTGGGCATGGGGGCCAATCCGGCGGTGCTGTGGGTAATCGCAGACCGGCTGGCGCAGCTGGAAGGCCAATGGAAACCGTTCCAGCGATCGGCGATGTGGCACTCGCTGGTTTATCGCGACCCACATCGGTTTCGCCTGGCGAATCTGCTCGCTCCTTGAGTGGGAGCGGCCTTGGCCGCGATGTGGGAGCGGCCTTGGCCGCGATGTGGGAGCGGCCTTGGCCGCGATGTGGGAGCGGCCTTGGCCGC
>JBBRXD010000060.1:0-10343 GCA_038248775.1 Lysobacterales bacterium
TCAGGGTCATGGCGATGATGGCGAAGCCGATCTCGCGGCTGCCCTTGAAGGCCGCTTCCATCGGTGCCATGCCATTCTCGACATTGCGATAGATGTTTTCCAGCATGACGATCGCGTCGTCCACCACCAGGCCAATGGCCAGCACCATCGCCAACAAACTGAGCGTGTTGATGGTGAAACCGAGCAGGTACATGATTGCGAATGCGCCGATCAGCGACACCGGGATGGTTACCAATGGCACCAGTACCGCGCGCCAGCTGCGCAGGAACAGGAAGATCACCAGCACCACCAGCACCACCGCAATGCCCACCGTTACGTACACCTCGTGGATGGACTTGGAGATGAACACCGTCGAGTCGTAGGCAATCTCGACTTTCATGCCCTCCGGCAGCGTGCGCGTCAGCTCCGGAAGCATCAGCTTCATGGCGGCGGAGATTTCCAGCGGATTGGCGACCGCCTGCTTGATGATGCCGAGCGGAATGGCGTTGTTGCCATTGAATCGCGCGCGAAAGCGCGACGAATCCGCACCCAACTCGACCTTGGCAACATCGCCCAGGCGGACCAGGTAACCAGCGGTACGGGCCAGGATAATCTGCTCGAATTCGGCAGGCGTACGCAGGTCGGTCTGCGACAGTACAGTGAATTCCCGCTGGCGGCTTTCCACACGGCCCGCAGGAATTTCGACGTTCTGTGCGCGCAGCGCGGCCTCGACCTCGGCCGGCGTCATGGACATTGCCGCCATCTTTCCCGGGTCCAGCCAGACGCGCATGGCGTAGCGATTACCGTAGACCTGCGCCTGGGCGACGCCGGGAATGTTCTGCACCCGGTCCTTCACTACGCGGTTGGCGTAGTCGGCGATCTCGATCAGCGAATGCCGAGTGGACGAAAACGCCAGGTACATGATCGGCTGCGCGTCGGCTTCCTGCTTCTGCACGATTGGTTCGTTGGATTCAACGGGTAGGGCGCCGCGCGCCTGTGCCACGCGGTCGCGCACATCGGACGCGGCGGCATCGGCGTCGCGGTCCAGCCGGAAACGCACCGTCACCTGGCTCGATTCGGCGCGACTCACCGACTGGATGAAGTCGATGCCCTCGATGCCCGACAGCGCGTCCTCGATGGGCTTGGTGATCTGCGACTCAATCACCTGCGCGTTGGCACCCGGGTAACCGGTGGCGACCGTCACCACGGGCACATCGACGTTGGGGATCAGGCGGACTGCGAGCCGGTCGTAACAGATCAGGCCGACCAGCACGATCACCAGGTTCATCACCGTCGCCAGTACCGGGCGACGGATCGAGATATCGGACAGGACCATTACGGGATTTCCTCGGCCGTGGGTTTAGCCCGCCGTCGCGGCGGCGGCGGGAGCAGCCGGCGCCGGCGGTGTATCGGAGGCAGGCTGCGTCTTGACCTTGGCGCCATCGCGCAACTTGAGCTGGCCGGTGACAACGACTTCATCGCCGTCCTTGATGCCCGAAGTTACTTCCACCAGGCCAGGCTGGCGAATCCCCAGGGTGACCGGCACCAGCTTGGCGACGCCACCGGTCACGACGTAAACCATCTTCTGCTCGCCGTTCGGCCAGATTGCCTGCTCGGGTACCATCAACGCTCGGCCGTTGGTGGCAAGCGTGATACGCGCACGGGCCGACATGCCAGGCCGCAGTTTCCTGTCGGGGTTTTCCAGTCGCGCGCGCAGGGCCACGCTGCGGCCGCCGGCATCCACCGTCGGCGCAATCGCAACAACGATCGCGGAGAAAATTTCATCACGATAGGCATCCACGCCGAACTCGAGCTTCTGTCCCACTGCCAGGCTCGACAACACCACTTCAGGCGCGCGCATGTCCAATTCGATCGGGTCGAGCCGCACCAGTTGCACCAGCTCCTGGCCGACATTGACGTAATCGCCCTCGCTGACGGTTCGCAGGCCAGTGACGCCGGAGAATGGCGCGCGGATCTGCGACTTCGACAGACGCGTGCGCGCCGATGCGGCGCGAGCCTGGTTCACGGTAAGGTCCGCCTGGAGGGTATCGAGGGCGGACTTGGCGATCAGTTGGCGACTGGCGAGTTCATTGGCGCGGGTATAGGCGCGCTTGCTGTTGAGCAGGTTGGCGTTCGCCTCGTTTAGGTCGGCGCGCGTCAAGGCATCGTCGAGCGTGAACAACAAGGCGCCCGCCGCGACATTCCTGCCTTCGGCGAAGTGGATCTTCTGGATGCGGCCGGCGACTTCGGGGCGCACGACAATCGATTCGTCGGCGCGCAGGGTCGCCACGGTCTCGAACTGGTTGGGCAGACTGCGCATGCGCACGCGCACTGTTTCAACCGCCGTGGGTGGCATGCCGCCCGGCGGACCGCCCGGCCCGGCAGCGGCGGACGACGCGTCCTGTCCCTGCGCGAAAAACAATCGATATCCCGCGAAAGCCAGCAGCAAGGCACCGACAATAACCAGGAGAGGAATGAATCGACGCATGGGCTCGCCTTCAGCGGGAGGACGATGAGTCCGAAAGACTGATCAGTATAGTAATTCCCAGCCTGCAATGACCCTGCCGCAAGTCAGACCCGCGCTACCGGCAAGACCAGGCGCGCCGCGAGCTGCGGATCGAACGGATGGGCGTTCCATGGCAGCCAGCCCAGGCAGGGCGACGCAAGGGACGAACGCAGCAAGACCTTATATTCGGACGTGTGGGGGAAGTCCGCTTCGACTGCGTTGCCGATCCAGCCGGCGATCGGCAATCCGTCGGCGAGGATGGCGCGTTCGGTCAGCCGCGCGTGGCTCAGGCAGCCCAGCCGCAATCCCACCACCATGATCACCGACAGGTTCAGCGCCGAGGCGAGCATGGCTTGTTCAAGCCCGTTGGCAAGCGGTGCCAACCAGCCGCCAACGCCTTCCACGACCATCGCGTCGGCAGAAGCCGCCATTTGTCCGTACGCCAGGGCGATCGGCGGCAGGCTGACGGAGACGCCTGCAATGGCTGCGGCGATTTGTGGCGCGGTGGGTTCGGGCAGCGCGAACGGATTGTGCAGGCCGTAGCAGTGGGCTGGCTGGCTGGCAGCTTGCACCGCCAGGGCATCATCGTTGCGCCAGCCATCGCCGGACATTGTGCAGCCGCTGGCGACCGGCTTCATGCCGGTGGCGCGCAAGCCATTGCGCGCAAACGCGTGCAACAGCGCCACGCTGGCCACTGTCTTGCCAATGCCGGTGTCGGTGCCGGTTATGTAGTAGCCACGCATGTGTGCGTCCATGTCGCCAGTGTAGCAGCGGCCTGCGCTGATACACTGGCTGCCCACTGCGGAAACCATGCCATGTTCGACACGGCCTCCCTATCCGGTAGCAAGACCGGGCAATACGCTGAACTCGCCGCGCAAGTGCGCGGCCTGCTTGCGGGCGAACGCGACCGCACCGCGAATGCAGCGAACTTATCCGCGCTGATTTTCCATGCGCTGCCGGACCTCAACTGGGTTGGCTTTTATTTCCACGACGGCGCTGAATTGGTGGTCGGCCCGTTCCAGGGTCGTCCAGCCTGCGTTCGCATCGCCCTGGGCAGAGGCGTATGCGGAACCGCTGCGGTGTCGCGACAGACACAGCGGGTGGACGACGTGGACCAATTCCCCGGGCACATCCCCTGCGACTCGGCCTCGCGCTCGGAACTGGTGGTGCCCTTGTTCGAAGGCGAGCGCCTCATTGGGGTGTTCGATCTCGACAGTCCCATCACCCACCGCTTCGACGCCGACGACCAAGCCGGTCTTGAAACCATTGCCGAAATTTTCCTGGAGTCGATCCGATGAGCGAAAAACTGCGCAACATCGGTCCCAAATCCATGGCCTGGCTTCGCCAGACCGGCGTACGCAGCCTGGATGATCTGAAAGCCGTCGGCTCGCTCGCGGCCTTCGTCCGCGTGAAGCGGGCCGGCTTCAAACCCAGCCTGAATCTGTTGTACGCGCTGGAAGGCGCGATCCTCGATTGCCACTGGCAGGAAATTCCGGATGGCCGTCGTAGTGAATTGATCCTGGATGCGGACGCGGCGGTCGCCTTGCTGCCACAACCCAAGGGCCGGCGCATGCCCGTCGCGGGGCCGGTCACCACGACGGTGAACGAAGACGATGACGTCGCATTGCCTGATTCCGATCCCTACGAGCCTGATGACTCTTCCGGGTCTGCCTCGGCGGGCGAGGAATAAGCTGCGCCTGGCGGATTCAGGCGCCGCGCCAGGCGCGCAACGCGAGCGTCATCAATCCGTAGGCAATAGCCGTGGCAACGCTCGACACACCCAGGCTGGCCCAGAAATTCCAGCCCTGCCGCAAAAGCATAGGCAGCACCAGGAACAACACCAGCGAAGGCAGCACCAGCCAGAAAATGTCGGCGCTGAGTGCAGCCACCTTCGCCGTGTCGCCGGTCTCGCGATACAACCAGATGAAAGCGAGCAGGGAGGTGACGGGCAAGGACGCGAGCAACGCGCCGAGCAGCGAACTGCGTCGGGCCACTTCCGATACCGCCGCCACCAGCAGCGCCGATATCAACACCTTGATCAGGAACTGGGTCATCGCTCAGCGCACTATCGCATAGTCACGCGCGTCCTCGCGCCACGGCGGCGTGGCGGCGATGGCGGGCAACACGTGTTCCGGCGCATCCACCAGCGACCACATCTGCGCGTGATCGGGATTGAGGAAGCGCTCGTCGATCACGTGTTGCAGGAATGTCTGCAGTGGCGCGTAGAAGTCGCGCGTGTTCAGCAGCAGGATCGGATTGAAATACAGGCCGAGCCGCTTGAGCGTGATCGCCTCGAACAACTCTTCCAGCGTGCCGCAGCCGCCGGGCAAGGCCACCACCGCATCGGAACCGGTCAACAATTTGTGCTTGCGCTCGCGCATGTCCTCCACCAGGTCCAGGTGGGTCAAGCCCGGGTGGCCCCATTCCAGGTCGGCCATGAATTTGGGCAGGACGCCGATCACTTCGCCGCCTCGCGACAGCGCGCCATCGGCAAGCGAGCCCATCAGGCCTTGCGAGCCACCGCCGTAGACGATGGTGCAGTTGTTGATGGCCAGCGTTTCGCCCAGCGCGCGGGCCGCGGCGTGGAACTCGGGCGCCGCCAGCGGGCTGGAAGCGGCATAGACGCAGATGCGCATGCAAAGGATTCCTCGAGCAATGGACCATTGTGCAACAGCTGGCGCAACGCGCAAACGTCGCGGCGCTGATTCACGGCGGCACCACCACGCCGGTCAGGCCGCAGTTCCTGACTGGGGTCGGCGAGCCGAACTGCAGGACTCGCAATACTTCCAGCCCGCTTCCGGTGTCGACCACCTCGATGCGCACATAGACGGGCGTGTCGTCGCCCAATTCAAACCCGGTGGCTCTCTGGCGCAAGTCGGCAAGCGCAGCCAGACGGACCGCGCGATCATTCCCGCAAGCCTGGAAGCGAGCTTCGCCACCGTGTTGCAGGTACCAACCCGCCAGCTCCGTGGGCTTGGCCCTGCTGGCCGGCACGCTGCAGGCCGCAAGGCTCGATCCCGCCAGGATCAGTCCAGCCAGCCATATTGGAAATGTCGTTTGCTTCATCATCCTTCGCCTGTGCAGTTTGCCCTCGTACGCAGCGATGCACTCCTTGCCGGGAGCTATTCTACCGTCACCGATTTCGCCAGATTGCGCGGCTGGTCCACGTCGGTGCCGCGCAATACTGCGATGTGGTACGCCAGCAATTGCAGCGGAATGGTTGATACGATCGGCGCGGCGATGATGCCGGTAGCCGGCATCGACACCACGTGGTCGCCAGTCATGCCGTGGGCCACGGTCTCATCGGCGAATAAATACAGCTCGCCACCGCGTGCACGCACTTCTTCCATGTTCGATTTCAGCTTGTCGAGCAACGCGTCGTTCGGCGCGACGGCAATCACCGGCATGTCGCTGTCCACCAGCGCGAGCGGGCCGTGCTTCAACTCACCCGCGGCATACGCTTCGGCGTGGATGTAGGAAATCTCCTTGAGCTTCAGCGCGCCTTCCATCGCCACCGGCCAATGGGTGCCGCGGCCCAGGAACAAGGCGTGCTGCTTGCTGGCGAAATTCTCCGCCAGTCCGCGCACCTGCCCGTCCAGTTTGAGCGCTTCACCAATCAGTACCGGCAAGTGTTCGAGTTGCTTCACGCCATCCAGATAGATCTCCGGATCGACGCCCTTGATGCGCGCCAGCTCCAGCGCGAACAGGGCAAGCGCTGCCAGCTGCGTGGTGAAGGCCTTGGTCGAGGCGACGCCGATTTCGGGGCCCGCGCGCGTCATCAGCACCAGGTCCGCTTCGCGTACGATGGAAGACTCGGGCACGTTGCAGATGGCCAGCTGGGTGAGGTAGTCGCGCTGTTTGGCCAGCTTGAGCGCGGCCAGCGTGTCGGCGGTTTCGCCTGACTGGGAAATGGTCAGGAACAGCGTGCCCTTCTTAACCACCGGATCGCGATAGCGGTATTCGCTGGCGATTTCCGCGGTACACGGCACGCCAGCCAGTTGCTCTATCCAGTAACGCGCGACCAGGCCGGCGTGATAACTCGTGCCGCAGGCAATGATGTGAACCGACTCGGTGGCGCGCAGCAACGCGTCTGCATCCACGCCAAAAATCTGGGTCAGGATGCGGCCGCCGGCAATGCGCCCTTCCAGCGTGTCGGCGATGGACTGCGGCTGTTCATGGATCTCTTTGAGCATGTAATGCGCGTACTCGCCTTTGGACGCCGCCTCGCTGTTGAACGTCGACACCTTTACCGGGCGCGTCACTTCTTCGCCTGCACCGTTGCAGATGCGCACCGTGTGCCGGGTTATCTCGGCGACGTCGCCTTCTTCCATGTAACTGAAGTTGCGGGTCAGCGGAATCAGCGCGTGTACGTCGGAGCCGAAATAATTCTCGCCCTCGCCGTAACCGATCACCAGCGGCGAACCCAATCGTGCGCCAGCCAGGGTGCCCGGTTCGCGCGCGGAAATGGCCACGATGGCGTAGGCGCCATACAGACGTGCCACGGTCTTCTTCACCGATTCGAACAGCGTCATGCCCTGCTGCTGGTCGCGCTCGATCATGTGCGCAATCACTTCGGTATCGGTCTGCGAATCGAACTTGAAGCCATCGCCGATCAATTCCGCGCGCAGCTCTGCATGGTTTTCAATAATCCCGTTGTGCACCACGCTCACCTGGCCCGAGGCATGCGGATGGGCATTCATTTCGCTCGGCACGCCATGGGTGGCCCAGCGCGTGTGCGCAATGCCGCTGAAACCATCCAGGCCGGTCTGCTTTTGCAGCGCGTCCAGGTCGCGAACCTTGCCTTTCGCGCGTAGGCGCTCGATGCCATGGTCGGTCAGCATGGCGATGCCGGCGGAGTCATAGCCGCGGTATTCCAGCGCCTGCAGGCCGGCAATCAAATGGTGGACGATGGGGCGCTGGGCGCTGATGCCGACGATTCCGCACATGGGATGGATTCCTTTCTCAGACGCCCAGTTTAGCGCGAAGCCGGGTGACGACTGTCCGGTACGCCGGCTCCGCGGACAGCCGCCGGACGCCCGGCCGGCACCGGGACGCGCCATAAAAGCCATTCTATTCAATAGCTTGCTTGTTGGCATAGTTCCTGCTGGATGCCCTACTGAATTCCAGGAGTGTCGCCCCGCCATGATTCCCGATACGTCCGGCCAGGACCGCAGCATCGATGTCGCCCCGGTCCACAACAAGCGCCGCCTGGCGATGCTGGCAGGCGGCGTCATCGGACTGCTGTCGATAGCCTTCCTGCTGTCGGGCTGGCTGGGCAGCTCGCGCTCGGTGGACGTGTCCCGCCTGCGCATCGCCGAAGTTACCCGCGGCACGCTGGTGCGCGATGCCTCGGTGAACGGTCGCGTGGTCGCAGCGGTCAGCCCCACCCTGTACGCGCCCGCTGCGAGCACCGTCACCCTGAAGATCCGCGCAGGCGACAAGGTAGCCAAGGGCGACCTGCTTGCCGTGCTCGATTCGCCCGACCTGAGCAACCAGCTGGCGCGCGAACAGAGCACGCTGGCGCAACTGGCAGCGGAAGTCGCACGGCAGCGCATCCTGGCCGAGAAACAGAAGCTGATTGCGCGCCGTGACGCCGACGAAGCGGAAGTGGCACGCCTGGGCGCGGAACGGATCCTGCAGCGCACCGAAGGCGGCTACAAGGCTGGTGCGATTGCGGAAGTCGATTTCCTTCGCGCGCAGGATGCGTTGAAATCCGCCGAGATCCGCAGTAACCAGGCCGCGCAGGCCTCGGGCCTGGAGATCAAAGACGTGGCACTGGGCACCAGCACCAAGCTCAATGAGTTGCAGCGCCAGCGCTTGGTCGTGGCCGACACGCAACGTCGCGTGGACGAACTGAACGTGCGCTCGCCGGTGGATGGCGTGGTCGGCACCTTGTCGGTGGCCGACCGCAGCGTGGTCGCCGCCAATACCGCATTGATGACCGTGGTGGACCTGTCGCAGCTCGAAGTCGAACTGGAAATCCCCGAGAGCTATGCCGATGACCTGGGCCTGGGCATGACGGCGGAAGTGAACATCGGCGCCAGCATGGCGGCTGGGAAACTATCGGCGCTCTCGCCGGAAGTAGTTCGTAACCAGGTGCTGGCAAGGGTACGCTTCGACGGCAAACAGCCACCTGGCCTGCGCCAGAACCAGCGCGTGACCGCACGCGTGCTGATCGAGGAAAAGCCGAACGTGGTGATGCTGCCGCGCGGTTCCTTCGTCGAGAACGAAGGTGGGCGCCATGCCTACGTGATGGACGGCAACGTCGCCGTGCGCCGCCCGATCGAGATGGGCGCGACCAGCGTGTCCGCCGTGGAAATCCTGTCCGGCCTGCAGCCGGGCGAAAAAGTCGTCATCGCCGGCACCGACAGTTTCGAGAACGCCGAGCGGATTTCGGTCAACAACTAACCTCTCCGACACAAGAAGGAAAAGCCCATGCTCCGCATGACCAACCTCAGCAAGGTCTATCGCACCCACATGATCGAGACGCACGCGCTGCGTGGTTTCGATATCCATGTGAGCCCGGGCGAATTCGTCGCCGTTACCGGTCCGTCCGGTTCGGGCAAGACCACCTTCCTCAACATCGCCGGCCTACTGGAAGAATTCACCGGTGGTGACTACGTGCTGGATGGCGTCAACGTCAAGGGCATGGACGACAATGCGCGCAGCAAGCTGCGCAACGAGAAGCTTGGCTTTATCTTCCAGGGCTTCAACCTGATTCCCGACCTCAACCTGTTCGACAACGTCGACGTGCCGCTGCGCTATCGCGGATTCAATGCCGCCGAGCGCAAGCGCCGCATCGAGGAAGCCCTGGGTCGCGTAGGCCTGTCGTCCCGCATCCGCCACTACCCGGCCGAGTTGTCCGGCGGCCAGCAGCAGCGCGTCGCCATTGCACGCGCCCTGGCCGGCGCGCCCAAGCTTCTGCTCGCCGACGAACCGACCGGCAACCTCGACTCGCAGATGGCCCGCGGCGTGATGGAACTGCTCGAGGAAATCAACGAGCAAGGCACCACTATCCTGATGGTGACCCACGATCCGGAGCTCGCCGCGCGCGCGCAACGCAACGTGCACATCATCGACGGCCAGGTGTCGGACCTGATGCGCGAAACCAGCGCCTCGCTCGCCGCCACCGTGGCCCACGCTTCCAACGCTGCCAACGCCTGATCCAGGGAGCACGACATGTTTCGCTATTACTTCCAACTGGGCATTCGCAGCCTGCGCCGCAACCCCATGCTGACCGCGCTGATGGTGGTCACGCTGGCGGTCGGCGTGGCTGCGAGCATGGCTACCTTCACCGTGTTGTACGTGATGTCGGGCGATCCGATTCCGCACAAGTCCGACCGCCTGTTCGTGCCGCGTCTCGACAATGCGCCGCTGACCGGCTATGCCGAGGGCGCCGAACCCAGCGACCAGATGACCTACCAGGACGCGACCAATCTGCTGGCCAGCGGCCAGGGCGTGCGTCGCACCGCGGTCTATGGCACCAATGCCGCCGTCGAGAGCGGTCGCCCCGATTTGCCGCCGTTCCTTGCCAATGGCATCGCCCCGACCCGCGATTTCTTCGCGATGTTCGAAGTACCGATGCTGTACGGCTCGATCTGGAGCGCAGCTGACGAAACCGCGCGCAAGGACGTGATCGTGCTCAGTCGCGAATTGAGTGAAAAACTCTTTGGCAACAGCAACCCGGTCGGCAAGACGGTGCGCTTCGAAGATACCCAATGGCAGATCGTTGGCGTGGCCGACAAATGGAATCCGCTGCCGCGCTACTACCGCCTGATCAATGGCAGCGGTGGCGGCTTCACCGGCAGCGAAGATTACTTCCTGCCATTCCACACTGCCGTGCGCCACGAGATGGGCA
>JBBRXD010000061.1:0-10209 GCA_038248775.1 Lysobacterales bacterium
ATTCAACGCCCATCCCGCGCAACGCGAGCAATAGCGGCTCATCAAAATGCAGGCCGGCGGTCGGCGCGGCGACTGCGCCACTGTGTTTGGCGTACACCGTCTGGTAGCGCTCGTCGTCGCTGATGTCAGCGTCGCGTTCGATGTAGGGCGGCAACGGCATCTTGCCTGCACGCTTGAGAATCGACTCCAGTGCTTCATCGGAATCAAAGCGCAACAAGTAGAAAGCATCGTCGCGGCCCAGCACCGTTACCTGCGTGCCCTCGTCCAGGCGAATCGTGGAGTTCGCCTTTGGCGGCTTGCTGGCGCGAATCTGTGCATGCGCCTCGTGGCTGCCGGTGACGCGCTCGAGCAAAATCTCCACGCGGCCACCACTTTGCTTGGTGCCGAACAGGCGCGCGGGAATGACCCGCGTGTCGTTGAACACCAGCAAGTCGCCGCTGCGCAGGCACTGCGGCAGGTCGCGAATGCCGCGATCTTCAAAACTGCCAGGCGCCGGCGGTACCAGCAGCATGCGACTGGAAGATCGTTCGCGCAGTGGCGCCTGGGCAATAAGCCCAGTCGGCAGGTCAAAGTTGAAGTCGGATTTTTTCATGGCGGTCCGGCAGTGCGGGCGCATTGTAACGACAATGGCCATTTTTCGCGGGTTTTAGGGGGTTATAAGCGCCCAAACCGCATGGTAAACTGGGCGCCACAGCTAATTTCAGCTCGAAAGCCATGCGCCGGCCCGCCCTGCGCATTTTGCGCTTCGTATTTTGCGTCACAGGAGACCGCCATGAAAATCACCGACCTGCTCGCCCCGCTGCGCAACCGCGCTGGCACCGTCCGCACCCGCGGCCTGGACGACAACACGGTGAACCGACTGTCAGAACGCTTCCCCGAGCTCGGCGCCGCGGTACGCGCTGCTACCGAGCAATTCGAAGCCATCAAGGCCGAATTCGGTGAACTGATTGACGCTGACGAACAAGCGCAGATCGATGCCGTGGAGGAAGGCTTCATCAATTTCTATGCCGACGACGCGGTCAACCCGTACGTCGCCATCGCCGCGCGCGGTCCGTGGGTGGTAACGCTCAAGGGCGCCGTGCTGCACGACTCCGGCGGCTACGGCATGCTCGGCTTCGGCCACACGCCGGCCAATATCCTGGAAGTGATGGCGCAGCCGAAGGTGATGGCCAACGTAATGTCGCCCAGCCTGTCGCAGTTGCGCATCACGCGCGCGCTGCGCGCGGAAATCGGCCACACCCGCGGCGCCTGCCCGTATCCGAAATTCCTCTGCCTGAATTCCGGTTCTGAATCGGTGACGCTGGCCGGCCGCATCGCCGACGTCAACGCCAAGATCCATACCGACGCCGGCGGTCCGCATGCGGGCCGCACCATCAAGCGCCTCGCCGTGAAGGGGGCCTTCCACGGCCGCACCGAGCGCCCGGCGCTTTTTTCCGACTCCAGCCGCAAGGCCTATGTGCAGTACCTGGCCAGCTTCCGCAATGAAACCAGCCTGATTACCGTCGAGCCCTATTCCATCGACCAGCTCAAGCAGGCATTCGCCGATGCCGACGCCAACGGCTGGTTCATCGAAGCCATGTTTCTTGAGCCGGTTATGGGCGAAGGCGACCCGGGTCGCGCCGTGCCGCCGGCCTACTACGCCGCTGCGCGCGAGCTCACCAAGGCGCATGGTTCGTTGCTGCTGATCGACTCCATCCAGGCCGGCCTGCGCGCGCATGGCGTGCTCTCCATCGTCGATTACCCGGGCTTCGAAGCCATGGAAGCACCGGATATGGAAACCTATTCCAAGGCCATCAACGGCGGCCAGTATCCACTGTCGGTGCTGGCGGTGAACGATCGCGCCGCTTCGCTTTATCGCAAGGGCATCTACGGCAACACGATGACCGCCAATCCGCGGGCGCTCGACATCGCGTCGGTCGTGCTGGGTTCGCTCAGCACCGAGCTTCGCAACAACATCCGCAGCAAGGGCCGTGAATTCCTCGACAAGCTCAACAAGTTGAAGGATGAAACCGGCGGCCTGGTCACCAAAGTGCAGGGCACCGGCCTGTTGTTCTCGTGCGAGCTCGACCCGAGCTTCAAGTGCTTCGGCGCCGGTTCGACCGAGGAATTCATGCGCGAACGCGGCCTGGGCGTGATCCACGGCGGAACCAACTCGCTGCGCTTCACACCGCACTTTGCCGTCACCAGCGAGGAAGTGGACCTGATCATTGCGCACGTGAAGCACGCGCTGCTCAAGGGTCCGCGCAAGTCGCAAGCCGAAGCAGCCTGAAAGCCGCAGCCCGGCCTTGATGATCGAGCCGGGCGAAAGCCACTAGCATGAAACTCCCGCGCAGCATCTGGGCGCTGGGCGTGGTCAGCCTGTGCATGGACATGTCGTCCGAGATGATCCATGCCTTGCTGCCGATCTTCCTGGTCGGCACGCTGGGCGTCAGCGCACTCATGCTCGGCGTGATCGAGGGCGTTGCCGAGGCTACCGCCTCCATCTCGAAAATTTTCTCGGGTGTACTTTCCGACCGATGGGGCAAGCGCAAGCCACTGATCGTGCTCGGCTACGGTTTGGCCGCGCTTACCAAGCCGCTGTTCCCCATCGCAGATTCGGCGCTGACTGTTTTTACGGCGCGCTTCCTGGACCGGATCGGCAAGGGCATCCGCGGCGCGCCCCGCGATGCGCTGGTCGCCGACGTCACGCCTGCCGCGCAACGCGGCGCGGCCTATGGCCTGCGTCAGTCCATGGACACGGTCGGTGCTTTCGTTGGACCGCTGATTGCCATCGGGCTGATGGCCGGCCTCGCCTTCGACATCCGCGCCGTGTTCTGGGTTGCCTGCATTCCGGCCCTGCTTGCAGTCGCCGTGCTGATATTCGGCGTGCAGGAACCGGGCAACGTGCCGAAGCCGCAAGGCGCACGCAATCCGCTTGCTGGCTTCCGCATCAGCGACTATCCCAAGGCTTTCTGGGCCTTGGTCGGGCTGGTCCTGATGTTCACGCTGATGCGCTTCTCCGAAGCTTTCCTGGTGTTGCGCGCGCAGGATGCGGGCTTGTCCAACAACTGGATCCCGCTGACCCTGGTTGTGATGAGCGCCACTTACCTGCTGACGGCGTATCCGGCCGGCAAGCTGTCCGACAGCGTGTCGCGACACACACTGCTGGCGATCGGCTGCGCCGTGATGCTGGCTGCAGACCTGTTACTGGCCTTCGCCACCAGCCTGCCCGGGGTGATGGTTGGCATCGCGCTGTGGGGCGTGCACATGGGACTGACCGAAGGCCTGGTGGCAGCGCTGGTGGCCGATTACGCACCAGACAAGCTTCGCGGCAGCGCGTTCGGCGTGATCAACCTCGCGCGCGGGGTAATGGCATTGCTCGCCAGCGTCCTGGCCGGCGGCCTGTGGACCTGGTCCGGTCCCACCGCCACCTTTTCCACCGGTGCAGTACTGGCGGTGTTGACCGCGCTGATGGCGCTGTCGATGCGAGGCCTTTCTTCGGCGCGGCGCCAACCCGATCGCCTGGGCTAGAATCGCAGCATGAGCCTGCGCACGAAGTTGGCCGAATTCGGCTTCGAATCCAACGACGATTACGACCACGCACTGCGTTGTCTTTTTGGTCAACAGCTGACGCATGTACGCGTTTTGCACGTGGATGGAAACGCGGGTCGTCGCAAGACAGCGTTCGCCCAGGCGCTGGGCCGTGCCATGGATTATCCGCACGTGCTCTACCACGACTTCGGCGCCAGCGAGCCGCCGCCAAGCACACATCCGATCGTTCTTGAAGATGGCAGCCTGGGCGTTGCCGAAGCTGCGCCCTCGGCCTTCGAGCGGGTGATGACCGAAGCTTGCGCCTATTCCGAAGCCAGCCAGACACTGTTGATACTCGACCAGTTGCAGGCGGCCAATTTCGTCGACCAGGCGCGCCTGTACAACTTCGTCATGAAGCGCGAGTGGAGCAACAGCGCAGGTTCCGCCAGCGCCAATGCGCGCAACCTGGTGCTGGTACTGATATCCGAGCAACCGCTGTACCACCCGCTGGCCAAATGCAGTTTCCGGATCTGGACCGACGCGCAGCGCGCCTTCCACGACTATCGCCCCGCCGATTACGGCCTGGGCCCGGAAGCGCAAGGTTTCTTTACAGCCATCGCCACCGTTTGTGTCGCCCTGCCCGCCTCGCCCACGCCCAGCGAATTCGCCAATGTCATTTCCGACCTCCTGCACCACGCCCGCAGCGAGGAACAGATCAGGCAAAGCCTGTTCGGTCGAATCGAAAATCTGGAAAGGGCGCGGCTGTATGCGCCCGATCTGGCGCCGCCGTTGCGCGCCTTGCTGGTCGAGCTCGAACGCCTGCTTGGCGCGGATGAAGTCAGCTTGGGCGATTAGCCGAGCACGTACTGGCCGAAAAAGCCCCAGATCGCGAACAAGGCCATCGTGGCCATCAAGGTCCAGGTGAACGTCGAGCCCAGCAGACGGCCGCCCGAGGTCCCGCTGCTATGGCTCAGGCCCCAGGCGTGCGCCAGCCGGGAAGCCAGCAGCACGCCGCCGAAACCATGGATCAGGTTGTCGGAATAGCCGTTCAACTCCATGCCGCCCAGCACGATCAAGGCCAGCGGCATGTTCTCGATGGCGTTGGCGTGCGCGCGCACGCGCTTGAGCAGCTCGCGGTCGCCGCCATCGCCAATGCCGATCTTGTGCCGAAATCGCCACAGCGCAACGCGCACGGCAAGGAATACGACAAGCAGCGTGCAAAACCCGGCATACAGCAAAGTGATCATCTGGTTTTCCCCTGGGATGGTGCAGTTTAGCCGGGCACCGATCAGGCCGCCAGCAACAGGTCCCGAACCTGCGGCAATTCGTCCACCGTCGAGTAACGTCCCTTGCCATCCCGTTGCACGGCGGCCATGGCGCAACCCGTGTCATGGGTGAAGAAAAGGCGGACGCCACGCGCCAGTTTGTCAGCCAGGAACTCGTTCTTCTCGTCAATCAGCATTTCCGGAAAGCGGTCGTAACCCATCGTCACCGGCAGGTGGACCCAAGGGCGGCCGGGAATCAGGTCAGCGCAGAACACCACGCCGCCAGCGCCGTGCGCACCAACAATTTCAGCCAACATCAAGCCCGGCGTGTGGCCATCGCTGTAGTGGAAACGCACGCTGGCGTCGAGCGCATTGCAGTGCTCGCCATCGACGATTTCCACGCGCCCACTGGCTTCAAGCAAGGGCAGCAATTCCGGGATGAAGCTGGCGCGATCGCGCGGATGCGGATCCTTCGCGCGGTCCCAGCAAGCGGCGCTGATGACGAAGGTGGCATTGGGAAACAAGAGGGTCGGCGACTGTCCCTCGCTCCAGGCTGAAAGCAGGCCGCCTGCATGGTCGAAATGCAGGTGCGACAGCACTACGACATCAATGTCCTCGTGGCTGAATCCGATCTCGCGCAGGTTTTCCAGCAGCACGTGCCCGGGCTCCACCACACCGAAACGCTCGCGCATGCGCGGTTCTAAGAAAGCGCCAATACCGGTTTCGAACAACACCCGCTTGCCGTGCAGCCCGTCTGCCAGCAAAGCGCGACAAGCCAGCGGTATCCGGTTATCCGCGTCAGGCTGGATCCATTTTTCCCACATCAGACGCGGCACGTTGCCGAACATGGCGCCGCCGTCGAGCATTTGCGAATTGCCGATCACCGACCAGAGTTTCATTTTTTTACTCCCTCTGCTTTCACTTTTCGCAGAATCACCGAAGCCGAACCCGGCGGATTGCGCGGATCGGCGCCACCGCGGAGCATGTTCGTGCTGCGATCCCAATCCACGGCGTGCAGGTAGAAAGCCCAGGGTTCCGGACTGGGTTTCAGTGCGTGTCCCATCGCCTCGAGCGCCGTGATGGTGGTCGGCGACAGCGCGCCGGGCTCAAAGAAAATCAAGTCCGGCAGGTACTGGTGATGGAAGCGCGGCATGGCGGCAATCTGTTCCGGACTCATGCCTTGCTCAATGCCGAGGATTCCCAGCAAGGTCATGGTGATGATGCGGCTGCCACCCTTGGCGCCAAGCACGGCCACCTTGTCATTGCCGAGCATGAAGCTCGGCGACATCGAGCTGAGCATGCGCCGGCCCGGCGCAACCGCGTTGGCATCGAAACCAATCACGCCATACGAATTGGGCGTGCCTGCCTGCAAGGCGAAGTCGTCCATCTCGTCGTTCAACAGAAAGCCACCGCCTTCAACCACCATGCCCGAGCCATAGGCCAGGTTCACCGTCTGGGTAACGCCAGCGAGGTTGCTATCCGCATCGATGATGGAAAAATGGGTGGTGTTGACGCCTTCCTGCGGCAGATTGCCCATAGGCAACATCGAGCTCGGCGTCGCCTTGTCGGGCAGGATGGAGGCGCGCAAGCCCGCAGCGTAGTAATCACTGGTCAGGCGCTCGATCGGCATCTTCACGAAATCGGGATCGCCCAGGTACACGCCCCGATCGCGATAGGCCCGGCGCATGGCTTCCACGATGATGTGTACGCGCTGCGATTCTTCCAGCTTTGCCAGGTCCCAGCCTTCCAGTATCTGCAGGATTTCCGCCAGTACCACGCCGCCTGATGACGGCGGTGGCGCCGTGACGATGTCCCATTCGCGATACTTGATGCGGATCGGCTCGCGTTCCTTCACCGTGTAGGACGACAGGTCGGCAAGCGTCCACGCGCCGCCGTACTTGTTCACATCCTTGACCATCGCATTGGCGATTTCGCCGCGATAGAAACCATCGAAGCCCTGCTTCGCCAGTAACTCCAGGGTGTGCGCAAGCTCTGCTTGAACCAGTTTCTCACCCAGCTCGGGCACGTCGCCGTCGGCCAGGTAAACCTTGCGCGTACCGGCGAAGCGTTCCATCACCTCGCGACGTTGCTGGTAGGAAGTGACCATGCGCGGATATATCTCGAAGCCGTCGCGCGCCAGGCGAATGGCCGGCGCCAGCGACACCGACAAAGGCAGCCGGCCGTATTTCGCCGCCACGTGCACCAAGGCCGCCGGCAGGCCCGGAATGCCAGCCGAGGTTGGGCCGTTAGTCGCCTTGTCGCGATCAAGCTTGCCGCTGGCATCCAGGTACATCGCCGGCGACGCCGAGGCAGGCGCGGTCTCGCGCGCATCCACGAACACGTCCTTGCCGGTGCGCGCATCACGCAGCAGGAAGAACCCACCACCGCCAATTCCCGAACTCGTCGGCTCCACTACCGACAAGGCGGCGGAAACCGCCACGGCCGCATCGAAGGCGTTTCCGCCCTTGGCAAGTATTTCGTGCCCCGCATCGGTGGCCAGGTGATTGCCCGAAGAAATCACCGCACCGGGTGGCCGTTGCGCCAGCGACGGTTCCTTCGCCGGCAGCAGTGGCGAAAACAGCAAGGCAAGGGCGAGCACGAATCGAGTCACGTGGTTTCCTGCAAAAGCAAAAGCAACTTGGCCCGAAGCTGGACTTCGGTTTCCGGATAGGCCGGATCGGCGTCAATGCATTCAACCGGGCAGACGACCACGCATTGCGGTTCGTCGAAATGCCCGACGCATTCGGTGCACCGGGACGGATGGATCACGTAGATCGTCTCGCCCTGGGTAATGGCCTGGTTGGGACAGGCCGGCTCGCAGACGTCGCAATTGATGCAGAGCTCGTTGATGCGCAACGCCATGGCGGAATCCGGGCGACCCCGTTTCCGGAGCCGCCTCAAGCTTGGAAAGTCTTATTTTGCTTCGACGAAAATGTACTTGGCGCCAACAGCTTCAACGGCAGCCTGCACGCGGGCATTGTCCTGGGCCTTGCCGATGAACAGGACCTGCGAGCCCTTCATCGCGTCCGCCCGTCCGCCGGCGAAGGCAGCAACGATCAAGTCAGCCATCTGCGTGCTGTCGGGCGAGCCAAAGGCCAGCATATTGCCAGGCAGCACGGTGCGCGAGATGACTGTGTTGACGTTTTCCAGTTGGCGGTCGTACTTGCTTCGACCCTCCAGGTCTTCCGGTGTTGGCTCGGTGCTGTTGGCCGGCAAGTAGTACGGCGAAACACGATCGGTCACGCCAGCCATGTTGCGCGACACGACTTGCTGCAGGTACGGCACCCACTCCTTGTCATTGGTGGACGCAGGCGCAACCAGCGGCGGCAACGGAGCCTTGGCGGCAGCAGCGGCGGCGGTCGTGTCTTCGTCGTCTGGAGACTGGCAGGCAGTCAGCACGAAGCCAAAGGCAAGGGCGAAAAAGGCGATCAGTAAACGGGACATGGCAACCTCGCGAGCAGGATGGATCTCTTTACTTGGAACGATGGCCCCAACGTGCAGACAACGCGGCTGCGACATCGGGGTGGACGAAGCCGGAAACATCACCGCCAAGGCGGGCGATTTCACGCACCAGGGTGGACGACAGGAAGCTGTGCTGTTCGGCCGGCGTCAGGAACAGGGTCTCGACATCGGGAATCAGGTGCCGATTCATGCTGGCCAGCTGGAATTCGTATTCGAAATCCGACACCGCGCGCAATCCACGCAGAAGCACGCCGGCGCCGACTTCGTGGACAAAATGCGCCAGCAGCGAATCGAACCCGCGCACCTCGACATTGGGAATGTCCGCCAGCGCGGTGCGGGTAAGCGCGACGCGCTCGGCCAACGGCAGCGCAGGGCTCTTGCCCGGGCTTTCGGCAACGCCCACGATGATCTTGTCGAACAGATTCGCGGCCCGGCTGACCAGGTCCACGTGCCCGTTGGTGATCGGGTCGAAGGTGCCTGGATATACGGCGATGCGGTTGCGCGACGCGGTCATGCCTGCACGATTCCTGCCCCGTGGAAACTACCGAGTAGTGTAGCAGCGCGCGCCTCAGCTTTGAGTCCGAAACAACTGGTGCCGAACCTCGCGCGTCTTGCCTTCCCTGTGCAGGGTCCAGCCCGTCGGCGCGGAGAAATCCGCCGCCGCGGCCATCTCCACGTAAACCCAGGCGCGGTCGGTAAGCAGTGGCTGCACGGCTTGGGCGGCCGCATCCCAAAGGCCGGCCGAGAACGGCGGGTCGAGGAATACCAGGTCGAATCGGTCTGCGACCGGCTGCGCCAACCAGCGCATCGCATCGGCGCAGAGCACATGCACATTGCCGGTCTTCAGGCGCCGTGCGCTGTCGGCCAGGGACTGCGCCTGGCGTGGGTCGCGCTCAAGCATCCAGACCTCGGCCGCGCCGCGCGACGCGGCTTCAAAGCCCAGAGCGCCAGAACCAGCGAACAGGTCCAGCACCCGCTGTCCCGAAACCTCGTTCTGCAGCCAGTTGAACAGGGTCTCGCGCACCCGGTCGCTACTCGGCCGCAGGCCCGCCAGGTCGGGCACCGGCAGCTTCGACCCGCGCAGGTTTCCGGCGATGATCCGGACCTGTCCGGGGGGTGGCTTGTTCATCGGGAAGCACGTGGGGCGAGTGATAACATTCGGGCATTGTCCCCAATTTGGCTGGCGATGTTCGATTTCCTCAAGAAAAAGCCGGTTCCCGCGCCCGGCTCGGCTGCGCAGGGTCCGGCGGCAACCGCCCCGTCGGCAACCACGCCGGCCGAGGCCCCGGCACGCACCGGTTTCAGCCCAGACGACCTCACCCGCGCCTACACCGATTTCCAGGTGGAAAAAGCGGCGCGACTCGAGGCCGAAAAAGCCCAGGCGCGCGAAGCCGTGCGCGAGACCCTGGGCAGCAGCCTGCTGGCGCGCAGCTTGGGCGGCCTGTTCTCGGGAAATCCACGCCTCGACGATGATCTGCTCGACGAGATCGAAACCGCGCTGATCAGCGCCGATGTCGGCGTCACCGCCACCACCGAATTGCTCGGCCGCCTGCGCAAGCGCATGAAAGTCCGCGAGTTCGCCGACGCGCATGCCCTGCACCAGGCCTTGCGCGCCGACCTTCTGGCCATCCTTGCGCCCATTGCCAAACCGCTGGTGCTCGAAACCGGGAACAAGCCCTTCGTCATCCTTACCGTCGGCGTCAACGGCGTTGGCAAGACCACCACCATCGGCAAGCTGGCGCGTCGCTTCCAGCAGGACGGCCATAGCCTGATGTTGGCCGCCGGCGATACCTTCCGCGCCGCCGCGGTCGAGCAACTTAAAGTCTGGGGCGAGCGCAACAATGTCACCGTCATTTCGCAGGGCCAGAACGCCGATGCCGCGTCGGTTACTTTTGATGCGCTGCAGGCGGCGAAATCGCGCGGCTTCGACATACTGATCGCCGACACCGCTGGCCGCCTGCACACGCAGGCC
>JBBRXD010000062.1:0-10208 GCA_038248775.1 Lysobacterales bacterium
CCGCCCGGCAACGACGCCCAGGGCCGCACCCACCACAGAAGTCGTTGAGCGGTGACGCGCAGACTCTTTCTTTTTCTGGTGGTGCTGGTTGTTGCGGCGTGTTCGCGCAGCCAGGACCAGCGCGAGGTGGTGCGTTTCTGGGCGATGGGTTTTGAAGGCGAAATCGTCGCGCAGCTTATCCCTGAATTCGAGCGCACCCATCCGGGCATCCGCATCCAGTTGCAACAACTGCCATGGACGGCGGCCCACGAAAAACTGCTGACCGCTTTCGCCGGCGACGCGACGCCCGACATCTGCCAACTGGGCAATACCTGGATTCCGGAGTTTGCGGCATTGAATGCGCTCGAGCCGCTGGACTCTCGCATCGCCGGTTCGAAGTCCATCGACGTTGCCGATTACTTCCCGGGCATCTGGGACACCAATGTCATCGACGGAAAAGTGTATGGCGTGCCTTGGTACGTCGACACCCGCCTGCCTTACTACCGACGCGACCTGCTGAAGGCCGCAGGCTTCGACAAACCACCCGTGGACTGGGCCGAGTGGCGCAAGGCGATGGCGGCGATCAAGGCCCAGGCCGGGCCAACCAAGTATTCCATCCTGCTGCCCCTCAATGAATTCGAACCGCTGCTGGCGCTCGCTTTGCAACAGGAAGAACCGCTGCTGCGCGAGGGCGGTCGTTTCGGAAATTTCCGCAGTGAAGGATTCCGTCGCACGCTCACCTTCTACAAGGAAATGTTCGACCAGCAGTGGGCGCCGCCGGTCACCAACATCCAGATCTCGAATGTCTGGGACGAGTTCGACAACGGTTTCTACGCCTTCTACATCTCCGGCCCTTGGAATATCGCCGAGTTCAAGAAGCGCATTCCGGCTGCGCGCCAGGATGTGTGGATGACGATGCCCCTGCCGGGGCCGAACGGGCCGGGCGCGTCCATCGCTGGGGGCTCGAGCCTGGTGCTGTTCCGTTCGTCCACGCAGAAACCCGCGGCATGGGCCTTCCTCGAATACCTGTCATCAGCACAAACACAGGAGCGATTCCAGGCATTGACCGGCGACCTGCCGCCGCGGCGCTCGGTATGGAAAGTGCCGCGCCTCGCTGCGGATCCTTATGCGCTCGCGTTCCGCGACCAGCTCGAACGCGCCAAGCCCACGCCGAAGGTGCCCGAGTGGGAACGCATCGCCACCGAAATGCGCCTGGTCACCGAGCAGATGGTGAATGGCAAGATCAATGTTGACCAAGCCGCGACCGAACTTGATCGTCGCGCCGACAAAATCCTTGAAAAACGCCGCTGGATGCTGGACCGGGCGGTGCCGAAATGAGCACCGGCTCGCGCCTGGCAGGCTGGGCCTTCGCCGGGCCGGCGCTGATCATGATCGCCCTGTTCTTTGCCTTGCCCGTGCTGGCAGCACTCGTGCTCAGCCTCACCGATTTCGATATCTATGCGCTGGCGGATCTCGACAACCTGCGCTTCGTCGGACTCAATAATTACATCAATCTTTTGCACGAGCCTTTGTTCTGGAAGGCGCTCGGCAATACCTTCTATTTCGTCATCGTCGGCGTGCCGCTTTCAATCGCAGTATCGCTGGGCGCGGCCATGTTGCTGCAATCGAAACTGGGCCGCTTCAAGCCCTTCTTCCGCACCGCCTTCTTCGCGCCGGTGGTCACCACCGTGGTTGCGGTCGCGGTTATCTGGCGCTACCTGTTCCACACCAAATATGGCCTGGTCAATTGGGGCCTGGGCGGTATCGGCATCGATCCCGTCGATTGGCTGGGCGACCCGCACTGGGCGATGCCGACGATCATTGTTTTCGCGGTGTGGAAAAATTTCGGCTACAACATGATCATCTTCCTGGCCGGCCTGCAGGCGATTCCGGAAGACCTGTACGAAGCCGCGCGCATCGACGGCGCCTCGTCCTGGAGCCAGTTCCGCCACGTCACGCTGCCCATGCTGGGCCCGGTGTTGCTGCTGGTCGGCATCCTGACCATGGCCGGCTATTTCCAGTTGTTCGCCGAGCCCTACGTCATGACCCAGGGCGGCCCGTTGGAGAGCACCGTCAGCGTGCTTTACCTGATGTACGAGCAAGGCTTCAAGTGGTGGAACCTGGGCGCCGCGTCGGCCGTTGCCTTCGTGTTGTTCGTGCTGATGGCCGGCATCACCAGCGGCCTGTTGTGGTTCGCCCGCCGGCGGGGTGCGGAATGAACCAGCGCATCGCCACCTTCATCATCAACGGTCTGCTGATCGGGCTGGCCGCGCTCAGCCTGCTGCCCTTGCTGTGGATGTTGTCGGTATCGCTGATGCAGCCGGGCGAGGCGAGTGCCTTCCCGCCGCCCTTGCTGCCGGCGCATGCCACCTTCGAGAACTACCACGAGTTGTTTGCGCGCGCCGGCATGGGTCGCTACCTCGCCAACAGTCTCGCCATCGCCAGCGCGACCACGCTGCTGTCGCTGTTCTTCAACGTGACGGCGGGTTACGCGTTTGCGAAACTGCAATTTGCCGGCAAGGAAAAGGTGTTTGCGCTTTTACTCGCTGCGCTGGTCATTCCCGGCCAGGTCGCGATGATGCCCCTGTTCCTGATGCTGAAGGAAATGGGCCTGGTCAACACTTACGGCGGCGCGATCGTGCCCGGCATGGCTGGTATCTTCGGCATCTTCCTGGTGCGGCAGTACGCAAAGACCTTGCCCGATGAACTGCTGGAGGCTGCGCGCATTGATGGCGCCAGCGAGTTCCGCATCTTCTGGCAGATTGTATTACCGGCGCTGAAGCCGATCCTGGTCACGCTGGCGATCTTCAGCTTCCTCGGCAGCTGGAACGACTTCATGTGGCCGCTGATCGTGCTGGGCGATAGCGATCTGCATACCTTGCCAGTCGCATTGGCCTCGCTGTCGCGCGAGCACGTGCAGGACAACGAATTGATGATGGCCGGCTCGGTGGTGACGGTGCTGCCGGTGCTGCTGTTGTTCCTGTCCCTGCAGCGCTACTACCTGCAGGGCCTGTTGATGGGCAGCGTGAAGGGATGATCGGCAGTTTGCGAATGGCTTGCGGAATGGCCGTGGCACTGGCCTTGGCAATGGCTGCAGCGGCCGCAACAGCTGCCACATCAACTCAAGCCAGCGCGCCACGAATCATCGATGACTTTGAATCGATCACCGACTGGACCACCTTTGCCTCCGACCAGGTAAAGGTCGCCATTCGGCAGGACCAAGGCAGCACGGGAAAGGCCCTGTGCATGGACTACGACTTCAACGGCGTGTCCGGCTATGCGGTGGCGCGACGCAAATTGCCGATGGACTATCCGGCCAACTACGAATATTCGATTCGCCTGCGCGGCGATGCGCCCGCCAACAACCTCGAATTCAAGCTGCCCGATGCGTCCGGCGAAAACGTCTGGTGGGTGACGCGCCCCAACTATGTGCCGCCGGCCGAATGGACCCAACTCAAGCTAAAGAAGCGACACATCTCTTTCGCCTGGGGACCGTCGGAAGACAAGACGCTGCGCAATACCGAGAGTTTCGAAATCACGATTGCCGCCGGCAAGGGCGGTGGCAAGGGTTCGCTGTGTTTCGACGACCTTCAATTCCGCGAGTTGCCCGTCGAGGATGCA
This sequence comes from Lysobacterales bacterium, assembly GCA_038248775.1. GTDB lineage: Bacteria > Pseudomonadota > Gammaproteobacteria > Xanthomonadales > Xanthomonadaceae > Arenimonas. The sequence continues at coordinate 3,601 of JBBRXD010000062.1, forward strand.
ACACTGCCGTCAGTGAAGGCGAGCGCAAGCAGCGCGATAGCCGGCAGCACTGCGGCACTTGCGGTGGATGGTGATCCCGACAGTGCCTGGCGCGCCCGCGCAGGCGCGCAACAATTGACCCTGGACCTGGGCCAGATGCGTGAGTTCGGTGGACTGGTTCTGGACTGGGGCGACGGCGAGCATGCGCTTGATTACCGCATTGCGGCCTCCGACGACGGCAAAAAATGGCGCGAATTGCGCCGCGTGCAGTCGGGTAACGGCGGCACCGACTTGATTGCGCTACCCGAATCGGAAGCGCGGTTTCTGCGTCTTTCCCTCGACAAATCGGCAGGGCCGGGCTACGCGCTGGATGAAATCAGCGTGCAGCCGCTGGCTTTCGCTGCGACGCCGAATGATTTCCTGCGATCGGTCGCCATGCGTTCGCCGCGCGGTCATTTCCCGCCGGGCTTCTCCAACGAGCAGGCGTATTGGACGATTGTTGGCGTGGATGGCGGAAGCGAGTCGGGTCTGTTGGGCGAAGACGGCGCCATCGAGTCGGCCAAGGGCGGCTTCAGTGTCGAGCCCTTCCTGATCAGCGACGACCACCTGGTCACCTGGGCCGATGTGCGATCGACGCAGTCTCTCAGCGACGGTTACCTGCCCGTGCCGAGCGTGACTTGGGACTATCCCATTGCGCAGCTGAAAGTGACGGCCTTCGCGCAAGGAAATTCTGCCAACTCGCAACTGATTGCACGCTACCAGTTGCGAAATCCCACCAGCGCTGCGCGTGACTACGTGCTGGCCCTCGCCGTCCGCCCGCTGCAGGTCAACCCGCCCAGCCAGTTCCTCAACACCACCGGCGGCGTCAGTCCGATTCGAAAGCTCGGTTTCGATGGGCAGGTTGCAAGTATTGACGGCAAGCCGCGGGTGTTCGCGCTGCAGGCGCCGCAGCAGGCATTCGCGACCTCGTTCGATGCGGGCATGGTGCAACAGCAACTCGCATCGAACCGCTTTCCCGAAGCGCGCCATGTCATTGACGACACCGGTCTGGCGTCGGGCGCGATGCTGTTCCGCATCCGGCTTGAAGCGGGCGAAAGCCGCGACATCGCGCTGTGGCTGCCGCTGTCGGGCGACTTCACGGCGCCGCCAGCGGGATTCGATGCCTTAGCGGCGCAGGCGGTGGTCGAAAGACAATGGCGCGAAACACTCGGCAAAGTTGAATTGAAAGTGCCTGCCGAGGGCCAGGTGTTGGTGGACACACTGCGCACCGCGCTTGCGCACATGCTGATCAGTCGCAATGGCCCGCGCCTGCAGCCGGGCACGCGTTCCTATGCGCGCGCGTGGATCCGGGACGGGGCGATGATTTCCGAAGGGCTGTTGCGGCTCGGTCGCGGCGATGTGGCAGAAGACTTCCTGCGCTGGTACGCGCCGTTCCAGTTCGCCAATGGCAAGGTCCCCTGCTGCGTGGACGACCGCGGCAGCGACCCCGTGCCAGAGAACGACAGCCACGGTGAACTCATCTTCACCATTGCCGAGGTCTACCGCTATGGCGGTGACAGGAAACTGCTCGAATCGATGTGGCCGCACGTGCAGGGTGCGGTTCGCTACATGGACGAGCTGCGCGCCAGCGAGAAACAAGTCGATCCGCTGGGGCTGCGCAACCCCGCCTTTTACGGCCTGATGCCCGCATCCATCAGCCACGAAGGTTATTCTGCCAAGCCCATGCATTCCTACTGGGATGATTTCTGGGCCCTGCGCGGCTACAAGGATGCCGTGGATATTGCGCAGTGGCTGGGTCGCGAAACGGAGGCGAAAGCCTTCACAAAATCACGCGATGAATTCCGCACCGACCTTTACAAGTCCATCGATACCGCGACCCGGCAGCACGGCATTGACTTCATCCCGGGCGCCGCCGAACTCGGCGACTTCGATGCGACTTCAACTACCATCGCGCTTGCACCTGGCGGCGAGCAGGGCAGATTACCCGAGACATTGCTGCGCAATACCTTCGAGCGGTACTGGAAGGAGTTCGTAGAGCGCCGCGACGGCAAGCGCGAGTGGCAGTTCTACACGCCCTATGAATTGCGCACCGTCGGCACCTTCGTCCGGCTCGGCTGGCGCGGCCGCGCGCACGAGCTGCTCGACTTCTTCATCAAGGACCGCCAGCCCGAAGGCTGGAACCAGTGGGCCGAAGTGGTTGCGCGCGAACCGCGCAAGCCATTCTTCCTGGGCGATGTGCCGCATGCCTGGGTCGCTTCCGACTACGTGCGTTCGGTGCTCGACATGTTTGCCTACGAGCGCGAGTCCGATAAGGCGCTGGTGATCGGTGCCGGCATTCCGGACGCATGGCTGGACGGTGAGGGCGTGTCGGTAGTTGGCTTGCGCACGAGCTATGGGCTGCTCGACTACAAGATCTCTCGCCGCGACGGCGTGCTGCATGTGGTGGTTGGGTCCGGGCTACGCCTTCCCGAGGGTGGCATCGTGCTTGAGCGTCCGGGCGGCTTGCCGGAACACAGGATTCGCACGCTGCCCGCTGACCTGCGGGGCTTGAGGCCATCGTCCAAGTGAATGCCGCGCGATGAAACGTATCCTCGTGACTGGCGCCACCGGGCAGGTCGGCTCGGCGGTGATCGGGGCGCTGCGTGTCTTTGACGACATCGTTATTCGCGCGGCTGTACGCGACCTCGCAACGGCGGCCCCGAAATGGAATGGCGATGAGAAAGTGCAGCCAGTCGGCTTCGACTTTCTCGACCACGCCAGCCAAAACGCTGCGCTGGCCGACTGCGACAGTCTCTTCCTGCTGCGTCCACCGCAACTCACTGGCGATTTCGCTGACTTGATCGAGCGGGCGCGACAGCACGGCGTCGCGCACATCGTGTTCTTGTCGGTGCAGGGGGCAGAACGCAATTGGTTCATCCCGCACCACAAAATCGAACAGCGGCTTATGTCCAGCGGCGTGCCCTACACACTGCTGCGGCCGGCCTACTTCATGCAGAACTTCACAAGTACGCTCCACGATGAACTGGTACGCAGGCACCGCATCTTCCTGCCAGCGGGAAACGCCCGGTTCACGCTTGTGGATGTGGATGACATTGCCCGCGTGGCAGCCCGGGTGCTGACGCAATCCGGAACGCAGCACCACGGGAAGGCCTACACGTTGACCTCGCAAACGCCGCTGGGCTTTAAGCAGATGGCGGATCAGTTGACGACGGGTTTGGGCACGCCCATCACCTATGTCTCGCCCGGCCCATGGCGCTTCTACCGTTCGCTGCGACGCGACGGTCGCGATCCTGGTCTGATCCTGGTGATGCTGTTGCTGCACATGCTGCCGCGATTCACGGGCACGCCACCGGTGACGCACGCGGTAGCCGACTTGACGGGCCGATCGCCGATCGAATTCGCGCAATTCGTGGAGGCTAATCGTGACGAGCTGCTCATGCCATCGGCCCCGCCGCTGACCTGATCGCCCGAGATCGGTGGATCGCAGTGGATTCCTCGCCACCAGCGGCCTGGCAGTCGCTTCCCCGATGCTGGTCGGCGCCGCCGCTCTGGGCGCGCCTGCCCAGGCGCATGGGCCACTGTTCAAGCGGGTCAACTTCCAGTCGGATGGCTTGGCGCTGGAGCCGCGCGAATACATCACGCAATTGGGCGAGGCGCTCACCCATGGCGTCCCGAGTGCCGACAACTATTCCAACGGCGGCCTGATTGCCGACCTGGAGCAGAAATTCGCGCAGTTGCTGGGCAAGGAAGCGGCGATGTTCGTGCCAACCGGCACGCTGGCGAATCACCTGGCGATTCGCAAGCTGGCGGGCGGCGACCGCCGCGTCCTTGTCCAAGGCGAAAGCCATTTCTACAACGACAGTGGTGACTGCGCCGAGACATTGAGCGGCCTGACCCTGGTCCCGCTCGGGCTGGGTCGCAGCACGATGGAATTGTCGGAAATCCAGGGTTGGGTTGAGCGAACGGCCGGCGGTCGGGTCAAGGGCGGCGTCGGCGTGATCTCGATCGAGAGCCCGGTCCGGCGTCGGGACCACGAGTATTTCGACTTCGCCCAGATGCAGCGGATCAGCCAGTACGCGCGCGCGCACGGCATCCGACTGCACTTCGATGGCGCGCGGCTGTTCAACCTTCCGCTGCACACCGGAAAAACGCTGCACGAGTACGGCGCGCTGTTCGACACCGTGTACGTGTCCTTGTGGAAGCACTTCAACGGCGCGTCCGGCGCCATCCTGGCGGGCGATGCCACGTTCATTGATGGCTTGTTCCATATGCGGCGAATGTTCGGCAGTTCGCTGCCCCAGGCCTGGCCCGAAGTCGCGCTGGTCATGCGCTACGTGGACGACTACCAGGACGAATACGCCAAATCCTGGCGTGCGGTCGACGCGCCCAGGCCTTTATCGAGGCAGGGCGCACAGCTCGACAGCTAGCTGCCAAGCGGTGAGGAACAGGGGCGATATCTTGGCGGAAAGTGCACTCTGACCCGGGTTTTCCTATTGCGCCGCGATCCATGCGTTGATGTGGCGCTCCAGTGCGTCAAGCGGCACCGATCCTGTTTCCAGCACGGCATCGTTGAAGGCGCGCAAATCGAATTTCGGCCCGAGTTCGCGCGTGGCCTTGGCGCGCAGTTCGCTGATCTTCAGCTGGCCGATCTTGTAGGCCAGTGCCTGTCCGGGCGTGCCGATGTAACGGTCGATCTCGTTGGTGATGTCCTGGTCGGTTTTCGCGGCGTTGTCCTTGAAATAGGCGATCGCCTGCTCGCGACTCCAGCCCATCGAATGCATGCCGGTATCGACGACCAGGCGTACCGCGCGCCACATCTCGTAGGTAAGCTGGCCGAAATGATCGTACGGATCGTCGTACAGCCCCATGTCGAAACCGAGCTGTTCGGCATACAGGCCCCAGCCCTCGCCATAGGCGACGAAGTAGGCGGTTCGACGGAAATCCGGCGCGCCCGGTAGTTCGAGTGCACTTGCGAACTGGAAGTGATGGCCGGGAACAGCCTCATGCAGGCTCAATGGCAGCATTTCCCAGGTCGGTCGGACCTCGGGCTTGTAAAGGTTCACGTAGTAATAGCCAGGCCGGCTGCCATCGGTCGCCCCGGGTTGATAGTAGGCAGTGGTCGTATCGGGAGCGATGTTGTCCGGGATCGGACGGACGCCATACGGCAGGCGCGGAATCGTGTGGAACACCTTCACCAGTTCCGGGTCGATACGCTTGGCCATGGCGCGATAGCGTTGCAGCAGCGCGTCCGGAGTTTTCTCGAAAAATTTTGGATCACTGCGCAGATAGGTAAAGAACGCCGGCAGGCTGCCCTTGAAGCCAGTCTCGGCCTTGACCTTCTCCATCTCGGCACGGATGCGCGCGACTTCCTTCAGGCCGACCGCGTGGATCTGTACGGCGGTCAGGTCGGTGGTCGTGTAGTACGCGGCGAGGAAATCGTAGTAGGCCTTGCCATCCGGCAGGTCGGCAGCGGCGATCGAGTCGCGTGCCTGCGGCAGGTACTGCGTATTGAAGAACGTCGCGAATCGGCGGAATGCCGGAACCACGTCCTGGGTGATGGCGCGTCGGGCCTGGGCATCCAGTTCGGCGTGATCGGCTGCTGAAACGCCATCGGCGAACTTCAGGAACGGGCGATAGAACGGGCTTTTAGTCGGATCCTCGACAATCTGCGCGGCGATTTGCGCCGGCACCCGCTGCATGAGCACCTTCGGCGGCATGTTCTTGCGCTTGATGCCCTCGCGCATCAGCACGCTGACTTGGTCGATCAGACCCGGCATCTTCTGCATCCGGTCGATCCAGTCGCGATAGTTCTTGGCACTGGTGAAAGGCATTACTTCGGCGATGCCGTCGGCGGTCTGCACGCCGCCCTGGTGACTGACCGGTTGCAGGTACTCGTGGAATTTCTGCCGCTCGACCGCCTTGCGCAGCAGCCAGTCGAAGGTGTCGTAGTTGAGCTGGTCGGCTGCCGACAAGGTCGCGCGATCGATCGCATGCAGGTGCTCGAGCGCAAGGCGATCTTCGGCCTGGCGTTTTTCGATCGCGGCAAGGCTCAGGTCCGACCAGCGATCGTTGAAGCGCGGGTCGCCGTTGTAGCTGGCGTTCTCCGGTGACTCAACGAGGCCGCGTTCCCACTCGCTGTCGAACAGGGCGTGCAGTGTCTGCGCACTTGCCTGGGCGTTGGGCGGCGGACTTTGCGCGTGCACGGGCTGCGCCAGCATCAGGAATGCGCTGCCAAGGCAGGCGAGGATGGTCTTCATCGAATTCTCCATGTGCGGCTAGTAAGGATAGCCCATCGGTCCAACCGGTTGCCCTTCACCAGATCAGGTCGTCCGGCACCTTGAACTGCGCGTAGTACGCATCATCCTCGGCGCTGGCGCTGGCGACGGTGTCCGTCGGTTGGCCGTGGTTGACGACGATCATCGCCACATCGCGCTGTCGCACCTGGTCGCCGGCGGCGCGTGGCAGCAGTTCGAAGCGATCGTCCACCGCCACGATCACCAGCGCACCCGATGCCAGCTGCCTGGCCTGGTCGTCGTCGATCAGCAGGGTGCGGATGGCGCCGTGCGCGCTGAAGCGGTACTCGCGCTCGCCCTTGCGCGGCAACTTGCGGTCATTGATTATCTGCCGCG
>JBBRXD010000063.1:0-10116 GCA_038248775.1 Lysobacterales bacterium
GGCCGCGATGCATTGGAGCTTCGCGGCCAAGGCCGCTCCCACAATTTCGCGGGTCAGGTCGCGTCGATCCAGTCGACGCGCTGGAAGCCGCGCGGCAGTGAATTGCCGCGTGATGCGCGCGTGCCTTCGTAGGCCTGCAAGTCGCGCCAGCCCAGGGTCAGGTAGCGTTGGCCGCAATACAGGGTGAGTTCGCCGCCTTGGCCCACGCTTGCCACTGCGATGACCTTTTCCTCGCCGGATTTCAGCTTCGCTGGTGGAATCTGGATCAGCTTGTTGCCCTTGCCCTTGTCGAGTTCCGGCAGTTCGGTAATCGGGAAGGCGAGCAGGTGGCCAGCCGAGGTGACAGCGACGATCCAGTCCTTGGCCGGGTCGGTAACCGGCGAGGGCTGCAGGATCTCAGCGGCATCGTCGCAGTTGATCAAGACCTTGCCAGCCTTGTTGCGGCCGGTGAAATTCTCGAATCGCGTGACGAAGCCGTAGCCGAAACTCGACGCGACCAGGAAGCGCGCGTCATTGTCGCCCACCGCCGCGCCGACGAATTTCGCGCCGCTGGGCAGTGTGAATCGGCCGGTCAGCGGCTCGCCATTGCCGCGCGCCGAGGGCAGGGTATGCGCCAGTGTTGAATAGGCACGGCCGGTGCTGTCGAGGAAGGCGACTTGTTGCGTACTACGACCACGCACTGCCTGCAGCAGGCTGTCGCCCTCACGGTAGCTCAGCGTCGAGGCATCCACCTCGTGGCCCTTGGCCGCGCGAATCCAGGCCTTCTCCGACAAGACGATCGTCACCGGCTCGCTCGGAATCAGCTCGCTTTCGCTGATCGCCTGTGCGGCGCCGCGTTGCACGATGGGCGAACGGCGGGCATCGCCGAATTTCTTGGCGTCGGCTAGCAGTTCGTCCTTCACCTGTTTCTTGAACTTGGCCGGCGAGGCGAGCACGGCCTGGATCTTGTCGCGTTCTTTCGCCAGTTCGTCCTGCTCGCTACGGATCTTCATTTCTTCCAGCCGCGCCAATTGCTTGAGCCGGGTATCGAGGATGTAGTCGGCCTGGTCGTCGCTCAGTGCAAAACGTGCAATCAAGGCAGCGCGGGCGTCGTCTTCGGTGCGGATGATGCGGATGACTTCGTCGAGGTTGAGGAAGGCGACCAGCAAGCCATCGAGCAGGTGCAGGCGGCGCTCGACCTTTTCCAGGCGATGGCGCATGCGCTTGCGCACCGTTTCGAAGCGGAACACCAGCCATTCCACCAGCAGCGATTTGAGGTTCTTGACCTGCGGACGGCCGTCGAGGCCGATGATGTTGAGATTGACCCGGAAGCTCTTTTCCAGGTCAGTTGTCGCAAAGAGGTGGCCCATCAGCGCGTCGTAGTCCACGCGATTCGAACGCGGCACCAGCACCAGGCGCACCGCGTTCTGGTGGTCGGACTCGTCACGCAAGTCCTCCAGCCAGGGCAGCTTCTTGGCCCGCATCTGGGTCGCGATCTGTTCCATGATCTTGGACGGCGACACCTGGTAGGGCATTGCGGTGATGACCAGGTTCTGGCCCTCGCGGGTGTAGGTTGCCCGCGCACGCACGCTGCCGTTGCCGCTCTCGTACATGGACAACAGGTCGCTGGCCGGCGTGATGATCTCGGCGGACGTGGGGTAGTCGGGCCCTCGAACGTGCTCGCACAAGTCACGCACGCTGGCATCGGGATCGTCGATGAGTCGGACGCAAGCGCTGACGATTTCATTGAGATTGTGTGGTGGTACATCGGTCGCCATGCCGACCGCGATGCCGGTCGTGCCATTGAGCAGCAAGTGCGGCAGGCGCGCGGGCAGCCAGCTGGGCTCTTCCATCGTACCGTCGAAGTTCGGGCTCCAGTCCACGGTCCCGTGTTCGAGTTCGCCCAGCAGTACTTCAGCGATCGGCGTCAATTTGGATTCGGTGTAGCGCATCGCTGCGAATGAAGACGGATCATCGGTGGAACCGAAGTTGCCCTGGCCCTCGATCAACGGGTAGCGATAGGAAAAGGGCTGTGCCATCAAAACCAGCGCGCCGTAACACGCGCTATCGCCGTGCGGATGGAACTTGCCGATCACATCGCCAATGGTGCGCGCCGATTTCTTGGGCTTGGCGGTGGACGCCAGGCCCAGTTCGCTCATGGCGTAGATGATTCGCCGCTGCACCGGCTTCAGACCATCGCCCAGGAAGGGCAAGGCGCGGTCCAGCACCACGTACATCGAATAGTCGAGGTAGGCGCGCTCGGCGTATTCACGCAGCGGGATCTGTTCAAAACCGTGGAAACTGGGGCGGGCGGGTTCGGTCATTTCGGGGGCGGTCCGGATGCGTACTTCAATCTGTGAATTCTACCCTTGCCATCCGCGGTTCAGGCGGCTCGGGTAAACTCGATGGCGACATCCTCCCGCCAGGTCCGCACCATGAGCATCGTTGGCATCCTCCTCCTGATTGTCTGCATCTGGTTGTTTTTCAAGGTTGCCGGCGCTTTGTTCAAGCTGGCACTGGTGATCGCGGCGATCGCGGTGGCCTGGTACCTGGTCGGGCCCCTGCTGGGGATGCCGGGACCCGTCTGAGCCCGAACGGCCTCAAGCCTGTTGTCCCGAAAAAAGCAGCCCGCTCAGGCGGGCGACACCGTCGTCGCCTCACGACTTTGCTGCTGCAGCCTCCACATTGCCGCGTAGTGGCCGTTCAGTCCGATCAGATGCGCGTGCGAGCCTCGCTCGACGATATTGCCGCGGTCCATCACCAGGATTTCATTGGCATCCATCACCGTGGACAGTCGATGCGCGATGATAAGTGTCGTGCGGCCGATGGCGATGCGGTCAAGTTCAGCCTGGATCGCCTTCTCAGACGCGGAGTCGAGCGCCGAGGTGGCCTCGTCGAAGATCAGGATCGCCGGGTTCTTCAACAGCGCGCGGGCAATGGCCACGCGTTGTTTTTCGCCGCCAGACAATTTAAGGCCGCGTTCGCCCACTGATGTCTCATAGCCATCGGGCAGCGAAACAATAAAGTCGTGGATATGCGCCGCCTGCGCGGCTGCCTCGACTTCCCCATCGCTGGCTGCAGGTCGTCCGTAACGGATGTTGTAGCGAACCGTGTCGTTGAACAGCACCGTATCCTGCGGAACGATGCCGATGGCGGCGCGTACCGAATCCTGCTCCAGTTCGCGAATGTCCTGCCCGTCAATGCGGATGGCACCGCTGCCGATGTCGTAGAAGCGGTACAACAGGCGCGCCAAAGTGGACTTTCCACTGCCCGAATGGCCCACCACGGCAACACGGTGGCCCGGGGGAATTTCGAAGTGGATACCGTGCAGGATTTCGCGGCGCGGATCATAGCCGAAATGCACGTCCTGGAAGGAAACCCGCGGCTGGGTCGCATGCAGCGTCGGTGATCCGGGCCGGTCCCGGACTTCCTGCTTTTCATCGAGAAGTCCCCACAAGCGCTCGATATTGGTCAGCGCCTGCTTCACCTCGCGGTACATCATGCCGAGGTAATTGAGCGGCATCGCCATCTGCAGCAGGTAGGCATTCACCAGCACCAGGTCGCCAACGCTCAGCTTGCCCGACACCACGCCAGCCGCCGCCTTGAACATCAAGGCCGTCACGCCCATGGCGATGATGGCACTCTGGCCGACGTTCAACACTGCCAGCGTCTTGTAACTCTTTATGTTGGCTTCCTCCATCTTGCGCAGGCTGGCGTCGTAGCGCTGCGCTTCGTGCTCTTCGTTGTTGAAGTACTTCACGGTTTCATAGTTCAGCAGCGAATCGACCGCACTGGCGCTGGCGGCCGTATCTGCCTCCACGGACGCGCGGTAGTAGCGCGTTCGCCACTCGGTGACCTTGATGGTCCAGGCAACGTAGGCAACCAACACGCCCAGTGTGATCAATGCGAAGTAGATGTCGTACAGGTAGACCAGTACGGCGGTAACCAGCACCACTTCGATCAGGGTCGGGATGATCGTATACAGCGTCCAGTCCAGCAGGTCGGAGACCGAGCTGCCACCGCGTTCGACGTCGCGGGTGACGCCGCCGGTCTGGCGATTGAGGTGGAAGCGGAGCGACAGCGCGTGCAGGTGGCGGAATACCGACAACATCACCAGGCGGGACGAGCGCGCCATCACGCGTGCAAAGACTATCTGCCGCATTTCGGTGAAGACACGCTCGGACAGACGCGCGGCGCCATAAGCGAGCACGAGCGCAACGGGAATGACCGCCAGCGTATTGGGAAGGCCCAGCGTGTCGATCAGTCGCTTGAGCAGCATCGGCACGGCCAGCCCTGCCACCTTGGCGGTGAGCAGGAAGGCCATCGCGATGCCGATTCGGCCCGAGTAAGGCTTGAGGAACGGAATCAGGCGACGAATGACCCGCGAAGCAGGTCGCTCGTCGTCGGCCGAGGTCAATGGCGGGTCAAGTGGCTGGGCGATCATCGCTTGAAGATGGTGTGTGGGTGGCAAGGATTCAATGAGTTCAGAGCCGACTTTACCCGTTCCGGCAAGAGGGAGTGTTCGCTTTGCCGCCCCGTCCCGCCCCGTCCCGCCCCTTGGCCTATAGCTTCGATGTAGATTTCCACTCATACTTTTGACGCGGCACGCCACGAGGCAAGCGAATGACACCATATTTTCCAAAATGGGATACGGAGCTTGTCCGAATCGGACAAAGCCATATTACGATCGCAGACGTTGTCGCCGCAGTATCGTTTGCAATTGCCATATGGTGGATTGCGGCACTGACGGAACGATTTGCCTTGCGCATGACAAGGCGCTACAGCACCGACCCGTCGACCAAGGCCCGCGTTTACCTGCTGTCGCGGATAGCCCGCTATTCGGTTTGGGTATTCGGGACGATTGTTGGCCTGAACTGGCTCGGCATTGACCTGAGCAGTTTTGCCTTGCTTGGAGGTGCGATCGGTATCGGCCTGGGCTTCGGATTGCAAAACATTTTCAGCAATTTCATGTCCGGCGTAATCATCCTTCTGGAGCGCAGCTTGAAGGTCGGTGATTTCGTCGACCTGGCCTCCGGTGTGCGCGGCCATGTGCTGGACATCGCCATGAGATACACGCGCATTTCCACCAACGATGCGATCGATATCCTGGTGCCGAACTCCGAGTTCATCAACGGCAGGGTCACCAACTGGACTCTCGACGATTCCATGCGTCGCATGCGCATTCCATTTGGAGTGGCCTACGGCACTCCCAAGGAACGCGTCCGTGAAGCGTGCCAGGCTGCCGCCGCCCGTATCGAGGGGGTTGTTACCGCAGTTGGCAAGGAGCCGGACGCATGGCTCATTTCCTATGGTGACAGCGCCGTCAATTATGAGCTTGTTTTCTGGGCGGACCGGGAACTCAATACGCATCCGGCATCATGCCACGCGCGGATGATGTGGGCATTGGACGACGAGTTGGCCGTGCGTGGCATCGAGATACCATTCCCGCAGCGCGATATCCATTTTCGATCGGGAGTTGTACAGGTCAGCCTGTCGGATACAGCAAAACGCGGAACAGACGATGAGGGAAATCAGCAGGCTTGAAGTGGTCGCAATCCGCCTGTGAATTGCCGCACTGAAGGCCTATCGACAGCCGACACTTTTTTGTTCTGGTAGACTGGCGCGCCTGCAGTACCCGTGCCCTCGATGATCGCCCACCTCAATATTTCCCGAGCCCGACTCGCCTTCATCCTGGGCGCGCTGGCGATGCTTGGCCCATTTTCCATCGATACCATCTTCCCTGCCTTCGCGGTGATGGAAAACGACCTGCAGGTCAGCAAGGTCGCGATGCAGCAGACCATCAGTTTGTACCTGCTCGGCTATGCGGGCATGTCGCTGTTGCATGGGCCGCTGTCGGATGCCCTGGGTCGGCGGCCGGTGATCCTGGTCGGTATTGCCGTGTTCGCGCTGGCCTCGATCGGTTGCGCGTTGTCCACCACCATGTCGCAGATGCTGTTCTTCCGGGTGGTGCAGGGCCTTTCCGCCGGCGTCGGCCTGATCGTCGGTCGCGCCGTGGTGCGCGATGCGCTCGATGGCGATGACGCGCAACGGCTGATGAGCCATATCTCAATGATTTTCGGCGTCGCGCCGGCTATCGCTCCGATCATTGGCGGCTGGATCCTGGGCTGGAGCAACTGGCAGGCGATCTTCTGGTTCCTGTCAGCGTTCGCCTTGTTGCTGATGCTGGGCACCGCGATCGCGTTGCCGGAAAGCCATCCGCCCGAACGGCGGATTCCCTTGAACTTGCGCGCGATGGCAGTGGCCTATAAGGGCATCATCAGCAGTGGCCGGTTCCGGTTGCTGGCACTGGCGGCTACCGCCAATTTCGGTGCGCTGTTCCTGTACATCACGTCGGCGCCGGCCTTCGTGCTGGACATCCTCAAGCTCAACGAACAACAGTTCGGCTATTTCTTCGCACCGACCATCGCCGGCATGATCCTGGGGGCGTTCCTCAGTGGGCGCGCGGCCGGCAAGGTGTCCGGTGTGCGCTTGGCCAATATCGGCTTCCTGTTCTGCGGCCTGTCTGCGCTTTTCAACATTTCCTACAACCTGGCGGCTACGCGACAGCACTTGCCGTGGGCGGTGCTGCCGACGGTGCTGAGCGCGTTCGGTATCGCGCTGGTGTTCCCGATCCTGACCATCGCCATCCTCGACATGTATCCGAACATGCGTGGCACGGCCTCGTCCATGCAGGCCTTCGTGGGGCTGTCGTCGAATGCGCTGATTGCGGGCGTGCTGTCGCCGATGCTGAGCGACCATCCCATGCATCTTGCGCTGGGCGCAGCCACATTTTCAGCCGTCGCCTATGCGATGTGGCGCTGGTACCTGGCCCATTGCGACCGATTCCCCGAAGCGAGCCCGCACGCTGCGAGCCTGGAACCTACTGACGAGATGTAGCGGCCTGCGCCCGCCGCTGCCACCAGAACACGGGCAGGCCGGCCAGCAACAGGACGGCACCCCACAACAGCGGCTCCGCGCCCGTCCCGACCAGCGCCCACACGCTGTACACAAGCGCGCCGACGGCGACCAGCTTTCGCACGGGGGTCGCGCCCGGATGCAGGCGCCACCAGGCCATGACGCTGACGGCATAGGGCAGCAGTGCGGCGGCGGTCGAGAGCAGGATCGAGAAAGTGAAAAGCCCGACCAGGGTTTTTGAATAGTTGGAAAGCACGAGCGAGCCGGCGAGCACCGAACTGAATAGCAAGCCGGCCCAGGGTGTGCCGCGTGCGTCGAGTTTCTTGAACCACTTCGGGAACAGGCCGTCGTTCGCCGCGGCCAGCGGCGTCTGCGCCTGCAGCAGCACCCAGCCGTTGAGCGCGCCGAAGCAGGAGATTGTGGCCACGATTCCAACGCCGACACCGGCCCAGGAACCCCAGAGGCGGCTGGCCGCTTCAGCCATTGGTGCGGCGGAAACCTTCAGCACGTCGGCGGGAAGCAAGCCGATTACCACTGTGCAGGCCAGCATCGTGGCCAGCCCGGCGACCAGTACGCCGATGATAGTGGCGCGCGGCACGGTGCGCTCGGGGTCGCGGATGGAAGCACACGGCACGGTCGCCGCCTCCAGGCCGAGGAAGGCCCATAGCGTCAGTGCTGCCACTGCCGTTGTCACTTGCATCAGCGGTTGTCCGCTGGGATTGAAGGGCTGGTAGGAACCCGCGTTGATATAGGCCAGTCCAAGCAATCCGAACAATACCAGCGGCACCAGTTTCAACAGCGTCGTCAGCAGTTGCATTCGTCCTGCTTCGCGAATGCCTGCCAGGTTGACCGCTGTGCAGAAAACGAGCGCACCAATCGCGCAACTGGCGGCGCGGATCGGCGTGGCCGTAGCCGCCGGCACCACGGCACCCAGGCTGCCGGCGAAGGCGACAGACAGTGCCGCGTTTCCGGTCCAGTTGCAGATCCAGTAGCTCCAGGCGACCAGGAAGCCCGGGCCGTTGCCGAAAGCCGTGCGGGCATAAGCGTAAGCGCCGCCGGTGGCCGGAATGTCCTTGGCCATCCAGGCGTATACCAGCGCCAGCAAAAGGGCGCCAACCAGGGTGACGCCCCAGCCAAGCAGGCTGGCGGCGCCGAAGGGTGCGAGGGTTGCCGGAAGCAGGAAAACTCCCGATCCGATCATGCTGCCCACCACCAGTGCGATTGCGGTCCACAGGCCCAGTGGGCGGCTCGGGATGGTCATAAGGGCTCCGGGCAGGAAATGTCGGCCGAGTATGTCCCTTGGCGATGCCTGCGAAAAGGGTGAGGGACTGCGGCAAGCCCGCGCATCTACAGTAAACTGGACCCATCGCCGACATGATTGGGCCGCGAAGCCGGCCACCGCAGGAGAACTCGCCATCAGCACTATCCGATACGCCAATACCCGACCCGAAGTAAGCACCGAAGAAGCGATGACGCTGCCGGCGCGTTACTACACCGACCCCGGACTGTTCCGTCGTGAACTGCAGGCCGTGCACCACGACATGTGGCTGCATGCCGGCCGCCTCGAACAATTGCCGCAGGCAGGCAGCTACTTCCTGGTGCGCTTCGCCGGCGTGAACGTGATCGTGATGCGCGATCAGAATGGTGAGGTCGGTGCATTTCACAATACCTGTCGCCACCGCGGCACGTTGTTGTGCAAGGAAGCGCAAGGTACGGTCGCCGGCAAGATTCGCTGCCCGTACCACGCGTGGACCTATGAGCTTGATGGCACGCTCGTCGGTGCGCCGAACATGGAAAAAGTCGAAGGCTTCCGCATGGAAGACTATCCGCTGGGCAAGGTTTCCACGGCGATCTGGGATGGCCATGTCTTCATCAATCTGTCGGCGAATCCGATTCCTTTTTCCGAGCACCTCGCTGGGCTGGACAAGAAATTCGCGCCCTGGGAAATGGCAGGACTCAAGCTGGCCGAACGCCGGGTCTATCACGCCAAGGCAAATTGGAAACTGATCTTCCAGAATTATTCCGAGTGCCTGCATTGCCCGATCGCGCATCCGCTGTTGAACAAGCTATCGCACTACATGAGCGGCGACAACGAGCCGCCGCAGCCGACCTACCTGGGCGGCCGCATGGACCTGCGCCCCGGGGTAAAGACCCTGTCAATGGACGGGCAGAGCAATCGCCAGCATTTTCCGGGCATCTCCGAAGAGGACAGCCGGCATGTTTACTACTACGCGTTGCTGCCGAACTTCCTGCTGAACCTGCATCCCGACTACATGCTGACCTTCCAGCTGTGGCCGATGGCAGTCGACCAGACCGACATCGTCTGCGAATGGCATTTCCATCCCGATGAAATTGCGAAACCTGATTTCGATCCCAATGGCGCGATCGATTTCTGGGAACTGACCAACCAGCAGGACTGGGAATTGTCCGACCGCGCGCAGGAGGGCATCTCGACCCACGGCTACCAGCCGGGTCCGTATTCCAATCGCGAGGAATTGCTGTTCGGACTCGATCGCTGGGTATTGGAGCGGCTGGCGCGCCTCGGCTGATGACCGAACCAAGACTGCGCGAAGCGCCCGACATCCGTCGTAGGCAGTTGATTGACGCGACGATGCGTTCGATCGCGAAATTCGGCTACGCGGGCACCACCATCGAGACTATTTGCAATGAAGCAAAGGTTTCGCGGGGGCTGATCAACCATCACTTCGGCAGCAAGGAAGAGCTGATCCGGCAAAGCTACAAGGCGCTGCGCGACGAGTGGATGTCGCAGACCCATGGCAGCCTGTTGGGCAGCTATCGCGAGCCGGAAGAACAACTGCAGGACATGATCCGGGTCAGTTTCGGGCCGACGATGTTCAAGCCCGGGTACCTGGGGATATGGGCCGGGTTCTGGAGTGCGATCGGCAAGTCGCCGGCGCTGCGCAAGCTCAATCGTGAATTGTTCGACAAGGACCGCGAGGCCTACCAGCAGATCTTCGAGGCCATCGGCCACAAGCGTGGCAAGCCAGTCGATTCGCGCCGCGCTGCGCTATCGATGATCGCGCTGATCGATGGCTTCTGGCTGGAGTGGTGCCTGGACCCCAAGGGCTTCACCGCTGAAGAAGCTGAAGCCGCCTGCCTGGCCTTCGCCGCGCAAACCTTCGCCTGACCCGCAATTGTGTTGTGGGAGCGGGCCGGGGGCCGGGGAGTAGGGCAAAAAAAAAACGCGGCCAGACCGCGGCC
>JBBRXD010000064.1:0-10068 GCA_038248775.1 Lysobacterales bacterium
CTTGTTGATGGTTGGGCCAACCAGTTCAGGCATGAGCAATGAGCGCGTGGCCTTCGTCCGTGCCCGTGGCCTGGTTCGCGTGCACGCCGGTGGCGGCGACACCAGCGAGCAGATACTGGTGCACGAAGTGCCGATTGCCCATGCGCCCGCGTGGCTGGCCGGAAAGATGGCCGAAGGCTACCAGATGGACGCCAAGCTCTGGGCGGGACTGTGGCTGCTTGAGCGCAATCCGGACGGCTCGCCCGCCTGAGGCGGCACCAGGCTGAACGGATGCGGGACTAGCGAAAGGAGTCCGTGGCGTCCAGGAGGGCCGACGCATTCTCCGGTTCGAACGCGGAGTGTCCGGCGCCTGGAGATATCTGCAGGCGCGACTCGGGCCATGCCTTGTGCAGGTCCCAGGCATTCTGGACCGGACAGACCACGTCGTATCGGCCGTGCACGATAACGCCGGGAATGCCATGCAGGCGATGCGCGTCGCGTAAAAGCTGGTCCTCGACGTCGAAGAAGCCGCCATGCACGAAGTAGTGGCTTTCGATCCGGGCGAAACTGAGTGCGAAGTGCGCGTCCTTGTGCCCATCGATAAACGCTTCGTCGGGCAACAACAGGCTGGTTGATGCTTCCCAGACCGACCAGGCGCGCGCGGCCGCCAGGCGCGTTGCTTCGCTCGGCGATGTCAGGCGTCGGTGATAAGCGGAAATCAGGTCGGCCCGCTCGACTTCCGGAATGGCCTGCAGGTATTTGTCCCATGCTTCGGGATACAGGCGGCCAGCGCCTTCCTGGTAGAACCATTCCAGTTCCCAGCGACGCAGCATGAAGATGCCGCGCAGGACCAGCTCAGCCGCGCGGCTCGGGTGGGCCTGGGCATAAGCCAGTGCGAGGGTCGAGCCCCAACTGCCACCGAAAACCTGCCATCGCGAGATGCCGAGGTGTTCGCGAAGCGCCTCGATGTCGGCCACCAGGTCCCAGGTCGTGTTGTCGACCAGATCCGCGTGTGGGGTTGACCGACCGGACCCGCGCTGGTCGAAAAGCACGATGCGATAGACCTTGGGGTCGTGGAAACGGCGCATCTTCGCACTGCACCCTGCACCCGGCCCGCCGTGCAGTATCACCACGGGCTTGCCCTTGGGATTTCCGCACTGCTCATAATAAACCTGGTGACGCGCGTCGACGCCGAGCATGCCGCTGTCGTAGACGTCGATATCGGGGTAGAGGTTGCGCATGGTCCAGCCTCGGGGGGTATGGCCAAATTCTACCGCGTCGGCGAGCTTGCGCTGTCACGTGCATCGGTTATGCTCGGGTGGTGAACAAGCCCATGCCGCGATTGTCGCTGGTGGGTGCCGGGACAAACCACCTGGCCGGGCAACTGCCCCCCAACGAATCTTCGATGCCCCGGGTGCTGTCTCTCGACGCGCATGGACGCATCCTGGACTGGATGCACTGGCAGGATGCGGTCTGCCTGTACGTTCGTGGCGCCGTGGCCTGGACCATGGGCGACCCCTGCCTGACCGTGCATGGCGGCACCAACCGGCATACCGGCTTGCAAAGCGTCATCGACCTGCATCCAATCGTTGCGGCGCGTGGCCACGCGCACCCGCGTTCGCTGGATCCCTCGCCTGCCTTGACCAATGCCGCGCTGTTCGCGCGCGACGGATCGCTGTGCATGTATTGCGGCAAGGAATACGGGCGACACTCACTGACCCGCGACCATGTCATGCCGATCTCCAAGGGTGGGCGTGATATCTGGGAAAACGTCGTCTGCGCATGTTTCCACTGCAACTCCCGCAAGGGCGGCCGCACGCCGCAACAAGCTTCGATGCCCCTGCTGGCAGTTCCCTTCCGTCCAAGCTGGGTCGAGCATCTCATTCTCTCGAACCGCCACATCCTGGCCGACCAGATGGCGTTCCTGAAGCACCATTTGCCCAAGCGTGCCCGTCCACAGGCGTGAATCGGACTTAGCGGCGTGTTGCGCCGCCGTTTGACGGCATCGGTCCCGGACAGCAAACTCCGCGCACGCGCGCCACACGGGCCGTGACCAGGGGAGCCGGTTTCGATGTCCAGCGCCACGTTGTGCTTCAGCGGCTTTTCGCGTGACGAACTGGCGCAGGTCCAGCAACTTTTTGAACAGTCCAATGCCGGACTTGGCCATGGCTGGTCCCTGGCGCCCGAACCCGAGGCCCAGGTGCTGGTCATCGACATGGATTCGATGTACGGGCACATGACCTGGCTGAAGGCGGCCAACGCCGGCAAGACCACCGTGGGAATGACCGCTGGCGACCGCTGCGAAACCGACTTCCTGCTCAAGCGCCCGATCGACCAGGCGTCGCTTCGCGACTTGCTAGCAAGGATCTCCGAGGGTCGTGGCCAGGCTGCTTCGCCAATGCCCGGGCCGGCGCCGGCGCTGACCGATGCCGAGCCATCCGATCTCATCCAGGAAGATGCCCCAGCCTCCGAACGACCGTCGGCGGACTACATCGCCGCAATCACCACCGGCAGAATGGCGGCACTGCCCGCCAATGCGCAACCGCACCAGCCGGCGATTTCCGAACTGCTCGTGCAGGCCAAGGGCCCCACCCGGGTCCAGATCGCCGGCGCGCCCGACCTCCTGCTTGACCCGGCAACCCAAACCTATGCCGGTTCCGCGACCCTCAAGCCTCTCCTTCCTCATGTGGAGGCGGTGATCGATGGGTCCGCCAGCTTGCCGGCCGAGATGGCGGAATTCGACCGCGCGAAACTCACGGCCGGCGGCGCGCAACCTTTCATGCGCTTGCTCTGGCTGTGCGGACTGACAGTGGGCAAGGGTCACCTGTTGCCCGGCTACACCGAAGCCCGGAAATTCGCCCTGACCAAATGGCCGCAGATCGAGCGGGAGTTTCCCAAGCACTTCCGCCTCGCCACGGTGATGATGAAGGGACCCTCTTTCGTGAAGGACATCGCCGAAGCATCCGGCGTCTGCGCCGCCGATGTTACTGATTTCATCAATGCAGGCTTGGTCACTGGCGCCGTCGCGGCTGACGGCAGCGAGCCGGCGGGCGGCGACCTGGCGCGGGCCAGCGCATTGCTGGCCAGGCCCCGCGCGGGCTGAGCCCATACCTGGCTGAACGGCCACGGCTTGCCCTGCACCGGGCAGGTGCCGGACACTAGCGGTCTTGCTTCCCCCGATTGTGACCGATGGACTCCGAGCGCTACCCGCGCCTCTCCCGCATTGCCCTGCCCGAAGACCTTCGGCGTTTCCCGGCATCTGAACTGCCGGCGATCGCCGACGAGCTTCGCGCGTACCTGGTTGAAACCGTCAGCCAAGTGGGCGGCCATTTTGGCGCGGGTCTGGGTGTCATCGAACTGACGGTCGCCCTGCACTACCTTTTCGAAACCCCCATTGACCGGCTGGTCTGGGATGTCGGCCACCAGTGTTATCCGCACAAGATCCTGACCGGTCGCCGCGACACCATCCACACCGTCAAGAAAAAGGATGGCGTGGCGCCCTTCCCGCGTCGCGAAGAAAGCGACTACGACAGCTTCGGCGTCGGCCATTCCTCGACATCGATCTCCGCCGCGTTGGGAATGGCGATTGCATTGCAGCGCCAAGGCGACCCGCGAAAGGTGGTGGCGGTGATCGGCGACGGCGCGATGACGGCCGGCATGGCCTTCGAGGCGCTGAACCACGCGGGCGGCATGGACCCGGAACCC
Organism: Lysobacterales bacterium; assembly: GCA_038248775.1. Taxonomy (GTDB): domain Bacteria; phylum Pseudomonadota; class Gammaproteobacteria; order Xanthomonadales; family Xanthomonadaceae; genus Arenimonas. The sequence goes on from JBBRXD010000064.1 coordinate 3,685, forward strand.
AACCTGCTGGTGATCCTCAACGACAACCGGATGTCCATTTCCGAGAATGTCGGCGGCCTGACCAAGATGCTGGGCCGGATGATGAGCAGCAAGACCATGAACGCGGTGCGCGAGGGCGGCAAGAAATTGCTCGGCGACAAGCGCAACCCGACCGCCCGTTTCATCCGGCGCTGGGAGGAGCACTGGAAGGGCATGCTGGTACCGTCCACGCTGTTCGAGGAAATGGGGTTCCATTACAGCGGACCCATTGATGGGCATAGCATTCCTGAGCTCTTGGGCGCCCTGGAAACGCTGAAGGGACTCAGGGGTCCCCAGCTGCTGCATGTCATCACGACCAAGGGCAAGGGTTTCGAACTCGCGGAAGGCGACCAGATCGAATACCACGCGGTATCGCCGTTTGATCCGGCGATCGGCGTGGTCAAGAAAGGGGTGGCCAAGCCCACTTACACGCAAGTCTTTGGCGACTGGTTGTGCGACATGGCCGCCAGCGACCAACGCCTGATGGGAATTACGCCGGCGATGCGCGAAGGCTCCGGCCTGGTGCGCTTCTCGCAGGAATATCCGCTGCGCTATTTCGATACCGCCATCGCCGAGCAACACGCGGTAACCCTCGCCGCGGGCATGGCCTGCGAAGGCGCCAAGCCGGTGGTGGCGATCTATTCGACTTTCCTGCAGCGCGCCTACGACCAGTTGATCCACGATGTCGCACTGCAGGGCCTCGACGTATTGTTCGCCATCGATCGTGGTGGCGTGGTTGGGCCCGACGGCGCCACCCATGCGGGCAGCTTCGACCTCAGCTACCTGCGCTGCATCCCGAACATGCTGGTGATGGCGCCGGCTGATGAAAACGAATGTCGGCAGATGCTCAGCACCGGCTTCCGCCACGCGGGCCCCGCTGCAGTGCGCTACCCGCGCGGCAACGGACCAGGTGTAACCGTCCAGTCGAACCTGGACACCTTGCCGATCGGAAAGGCGCAATGGCGCCGGCGCGGCGAAGGCGTGGCGCTGCTCGCCTTTGGCGCGCTGGTGCCGACCGCCGAAGCCGTGGCGGCTGACCTTTCGCTGAGCTGCGTGAACATGCGTTTCATCAAGCCGCTCGACCGCGACATGATCCTGGACCTTGCGCGCAACCACTCGGGCCTGGTCACGCTGGAAGACAACGCGCTGATGGGCGGCGCCGGCAGTGCTATCGCCGAACTGCTCGCCGAGGAAGGCGTTACCTTGCCCATCCTGCACCTCGGCCTTCCAGACGCCTATCTCGACCACGCCAGCCGTGAGGACCTGCTTGCACAGTCGGGCCTGGACGTGGCTGGCGTCCGCGCCGCCATCGTCAAGCGATGGCCGGGTATCGCCGGCTCGCAGGTGCGCAGCGCGGCAAGCTGAACGGCTCACTTTCGTTCAGCATCCGTCGCTTGTGTGATATCGCTGCTTAGGCTCCAATGGCGCCGGGCGCAAGGACTCGCGCCAGTGGCCTTGAAGGGGGATGTGATGAACTGCCGGTGCCATGCGGTCGGACTGTCACTGATGGCCATGCTCGCGCTCGCCCCCGAGTCGGCTTGGTGCCAAGCCAAGCCCGAGTTGTCGCTGAAGCTGAAGATGCCGGCAGCATCCGGTACCGCCGCGCCGGTCGCCTTTGCGCGTTCCCAGCCCATTACCGTGGCCAATGGCGTACGCCGCGGCCCGCGCTTCCAGCAGGTCGAGCCCAGCCTCAGCCAGCGTGCGCTGGAAAGCCTGCTCGATAACGCCGACGTCGAACCGCAAGCGGTCGCCGGACAAGATGGATCGGCCTTCCGCTTCGATCGTCGCGGCTCTGCCGGGCACGACCTTTCCCAGGGCTACAAGGCCATGTGCGAACGCGCGACCTCGAAGCTCTGGGACGAGCCCAACGGAAAACGCGTGAAGTTCGACATCGCGGGCAAGCCGGGCATCGCCATCGAAATTCCACTGCGCTGATTTGCCCCGATCAGGCCGGCTGGCATCCAGCGGTCACGCGATCGCGCTGCTCCAGGTCAGTAAATGTCCTGGCATCCAACAAGCCGTCATCCAGCATCAGAGCTCGCACCTGGGCGCCCTGCGTCAAGCCATGCTCGATCAGCAGCCAGGCCGAGGGCGCGAGGAACCGACGCGCTTGTTCGACGATGCGCCGAATGCAATCGAGCCCATCGTCGCCTGCCACCAGTGCCAATTCGGGCTCGAAGCGCAAGTCGCCTTGCGAAAGATGGACGTCTCCGATCGCGACATAGGGCGGATTGCTGACGATCAGGTCAAACATCTCGCCTTGCACCGGCGAGAACCAGTCGCCTGCCAGGAAGCGGATCCGGCCCGGCGCCAGGCGTGCGCCATTCTTGCGGGCGACATCAAGTGCACGCGCATTCCGATCGATGGCGGTCACCGAAACGCGTGGCCGCTCGTGCGCTATGGCCAGTGCGACCGCGCCACTGCCGGTGCCGAGGTCGAGCACTCGCAAGGGCGCGTCGAGGACCAGACGCTGAAGGGCAAGCTCGACCAGCAGTTCGGTTTCGGGTCGCGGGATCAGCGTGTCGCTGGTCACCACGAGCGGCAGGGACCAGAATTCCTGCGCGCCCAGGATGTGTGCGACCGGCTCTCCACGTATCCGGCGCGCGATGAGGTCGCGAAAACTTATTTCAGCCGGCTCCGGAAACGGATCGTCGGCATGCGCGTACAGCCACGACCGGGATTTTCCCAAGGCGTGGGCGAGCAGGATTTCTGCTTCTGCGCGCGCTTCATCGCCCGGAAGGCGTCCGGCGGCAAGGGCGAGTGCTTCGGCGACCGTGTGTTGCAGCATTCGGTCATTGTGCCTCATGACATTGCGCTGACACCGGCCAGCGCATCCTCCGTGCCATGAATCAAACCCTGCCCAACGCCCGCTCGTGCACCCTTCTGATGGGTATTGCCAGCCTGCTTCTTTCCGCCTGCCAGCCCGCCTACTTCAAGGTCCTGAATTCGGGCGTCGAAGCCGATATTTCGAGCTCCCGGGTCTATGACGCCGAACACGGCCTGTCGCTCGACGTCTATCCGGCGCGCAACGCGACGGGACCCGCGCCCGTGGTCGTTTTCTTTTATGGCGGTAGTTGGCAGGGCGGCCACCGCGAATACTATCGCTTCGTCGGCGAGGCATTGTCTGCGCGCGGCGTGGTCGTGGTGATTCCCGACTATCGCAAGGCGCCGCAATTCGTGTTCCCGGCTTTCATGCATGACGCCGCGGTCGCAACAGCCTGGACGCTGCACCATGCAACCGAGCTGGGCGGTGATCGAGCCCGCGTCCATGTGATGGGGCATTCGGCAGGCGGACACATTGCCGCCCTGCTCGGCACGGACGGGCGCTATCTGGCCCGAAGCAATTTGAGGCCCCGCCAGTTGGCCAGCGTGATAGGTCTTGCCGGACCCTATGATTTCCTGCCCATCACCGATCCTTCCATCAAGCAGGTATTCGGCGCCGAAAAAGACTGGCCGAAATCGCAGCCGGTGAATTTCGTGGACGGCGACGAACCGCCATTCCTGTTGATCCACGGTGGCAACGACCGGCGCGTGTGGCCAATGAACAGCGAGCACCTCGCTGCACGCCTGAAGGGCCTCGATGAAACGGTCAGCCTGCGTATCATCGCGGACACTGGCCACATCGGCCTGGTCAATGGTTTCTTCTCGCCGCGCTTCTCGCCAGTGCTGGAAGAAATCCTGGCCTGGATCGGCCAATCCCCGGGGTCCCAGGCCCCCTATGCGCCAAAATCGATTTCGGCGGAGTGACAGGTTTAGACTAGCTGGCGTGAACCTTCGCGATCTCAGCTACCTGATTGCCCTCGCCGATCTGCGGCACTTCGGGCGCGCGGCCAAGGCTTGCCATGTCAGCCAGCCCACCTTGTCCACGCAGATCCGGAAGCTGGAAGAAGAACTCGGTGTCGCCCTGGTCGAACGAGCCCCCCGGCAGGTGATGCTGACGCCGGTGGGACGCGAAATCGCTGATCGGGCGCGCCGCGTTCTGGCCGATGTCGAACAGATGCGCGAGACGGCGCGGCGAACGATCGACCCAGAAGGCGGCAGCGTCCGCCTGGGTATTTTCCCCACCCTTGGCCCATACCTGTTGCCGCATGTCGTGCCCATGTTACGCACGCGCTTTCCGAAGCTCGAATTGTTGCTGGTCGAAGAGAAGACCGAACAATTGCTGGCCATGCTGCGTAACGGACGGTTGGATGCCGCAGTGCTGGCGCTACCCTTGCATGAAGACTGGCTGGAGTGTGAATTCCTGTTCGAGGAACCGTTCATGCTGGCGGTTCCGAACAAGCACTTGCTGTCGCATCGCCGCGACCTGCAGTTGTCGGACTTGGCCGACCAGCACCTGCTGTTGCTTGAAGATGGCCATTGCCTTCGCGACCAGGCGCTCGAGGTTTGTAGCAAGGCAGGCGCCGGCGAAAAGGACGGATTCCGCGCAACCAGCCTGGAAACTCTCCGGCAAATGGTAGCGGCCGGCGTCGGCATCACGCTGCTGCCGATGCTCGCTGTGAAGCCGCCTGTTTCCACCTCCACCGACATCCAGTTGCTGAGCTTCAAGGCGCCGCCGCCGACCCGCCAGGTCGCGATGGTTTGGAGAAAGAGTTCGGCGATGGGCACCTTCCTGCAGAATTTCGCGGCCGTGTTGCGCGAATTGCCACCCGATCTGCTGAAGGCGCCTGTTGCCCGGCTTCTCGCGACGCCAGGGAAGCTGGCACCAGCCGGAGAGCGCGTCACCAAGCAGCGCAGCCGCTAGCGTTGCCCCCTGGTCCGAATGTAGCCCGGAGTTACTCGATGCCACTCAAAGGAAGCTTGACTGAAGGAAATCCCAAGGCCGGGCGGGCAGTGTTTCGTGCCCGCACAATCGCGCACAAGAAAGCCCGTTGCGTGGTACTTGGCGCGCTGGTCGGCGATTTCGGAGGCTGATCCGATGCCACGCTGGCTCTGGCTGATCCTGATCGCCCTGCTCGCAGGCCTGATCCTGGTCGGCCGCGGCGCGCGAACGGCGCTGCTGCCTGCCGGTGCGGCAAGCACGACCACGTGCGCGATGCCGCCGCGATTCACCGACCCGGCACAACCGCTCCAGTCGGAGGTGAACGGCCGGATGCAGCCTTTCAATATCGAGGGCGCGCGCTTTTCTCCGCAGGCCGGTTTCAGCCTCGAAGCGCGGGTGCTTTCGCGCGAGGACTATTCCCTGGGCCGCGAGTCCCGCTTTTCACCCACGGACCTGGCCCTGGGCTGGGGGCCGATGGCAGCGCCAGGCATGGCCGACCGGCTGCATGTCAGCCAGGGCAGTCGCTGGTATCGGTACCGTTGGGGCGACGATGGCCCACCACTGCCCATTGCGACAATCGTGCGCAGCAGCGCGAACATGCACATGGTGCCCTTTGATGCGAACGTCGCCAGGCAACTGGAACAAATCGAGGACGGCGACGTTGTGCGCATCCACGGCTGGCTCGTCCACATCGATGACGCGTCGGGCTGGCGTTGGCACAGTTCGCTCAGCCGCGAAGACTCCGGCGCAGGCGCCTGCGAACTGATACTGGTCTGCTCGATAGGAAACTAGGACGCGCGAGCCCGAACTCAGGCTTCGTCGGCACTCATCCGCGCAGGCTCCGCTTCCGCTGCAGACAGCCAATCCACCATCGCGGGCAGCGTGAGCATCCGCTGCATGTAGTGGAGCGTCGGCTCCTGAAGTGTCGGGCCATAGCCCCGGAATCGCACGCAGACGGGCGCAAACATTGCGTCGACGATGCCAAACTGCCCACACAGGAACCCGCCGTCACCGCCATGCGTGGTTGCAAGTTCCTGCCACCACTGCTCGACCCTGGCGATGTCGCGACCAGCCGCGGCATCCCAATGCGGCTCCCGCGGCCGCCTGCGACAGTTCATCGGCAACTGGCTGCGCAATGCGCCGAAACCCGAATGCATTTCGCAAGCCGCGCTGCGTGCCGCGGCGCGCGCGCGAGGCGATTGCGGCCAGGCAAGTCCGCCCAGCCAACGCTCGTTCACGGTTTCACAGATGGCAAGGGAATCCCAGACAATTTCATCGTCCAGTTGCAAGGCGGGCACCCGGCCCGTGGGCGAATAGTTACTGATGCGCTGGAAGAACTCGGGCGTATCCAACGGCAGCAGCAGCTCGTCGAATTCGAGGCCGAAATGCCGCATCAGCAGCCAGGGTCGCAGCGACCACGACGAATAATTCTTGTTGCCAATCACCAGCGTGCGCACGTCAGCCGACAGCTCCTGCGACCGCTTGCACCTGATTGCCACCGTACTGGCGAGCCTTGGCCAATGCACGCATCGCGCGCTCCAGCGCAAGTTGCGGGCTGCGCTCGCCCATCAGCATCTGCGAGACGCCCAGGCTCAGCCCCAGCA
>JBBRXD010000065.1:0-9936 GCA_038248775.1 Lysobacterales bacterium
ATCCCGGACGAAGAAGCCGAGAAGATCACCTCCGTCCAGCAGGCGATCGATTACATCAAGGCCCACGTCAAGGCCTGATCACGAACCGCTTTTCCATGGCAGGGCCGCGCTTGCGCGGCCCTGCCTGTTTACAGCGCCGGGCGACACGCCCGAACCAGATTCGCGCCAACCTCATCCGCGGAGCCAATCCATGAGTTCACGTCGCGTCGTCGTCACCGGAATGGGCATCGTCTCGCCGGTCGGCAACACCCTCGCCACCGCTTGGGACAGCATTTGCAACTCCCGTTCCGGCATCGGATCAATCACCCACTTCGACACCAGCGCCTATACCGCGAAGATTGCCGGCGAAGTGCGTGATTTCGACGCCAAGTCCTGGGTCAATCCCAAGGACGCGAAGAAGATGGATACCTTCATCCACTACGGCTTGGCCGCGGCGATGATGGCCATGGAAGACGCCGGGCTGGAGATCACCGACGCCAATGCAGAACGTGCCGGCGTGTTGATCGGCTCGGGCATCGGCGGCGTGCGCGGCATCGAGGAAACCGCCATCGCATTGCACGAGGGCGGTCCGCGCAAGGTGTCGCCGTTCTATGTGCCCAGCACCATCATCAACATGGTTTCGGGGCAGTTGTGCATCATCAAGGGCTTCAAGGGCCCGAATTTTTCCGCCGTGTCGGCCTGTGCTTCCTCCAACCATTCGGTTGGCATGGCCATGCGTATGATCCAGTACGGCGATGCCGACATCATGGTTGCCGGTGGCGCCGAGCACGGCTGCACGCCGACATCGGTGGCAGGATTCTGCTCGATGAAGGCCTTGTCCACGCGCAACGACGAACCCACGCGCGCCAGCCGCCCCTGGGACCGCGACCGCGACGGCTTCGTGCTGGGCGACGGCGCCGGCATCCTGGTGCTGGAAGAATACGAATCGGCGAAGGCCCGTGGCGCCCGCATCTACTGCGAACTGGTCGGCTTCGGCGCCAGCTCCGACGCTTATCACATGACGGCACCGAGCGAAAATGGCGATGGCCCGGCGCGCTGCATGGCGATGGCCTTGCGCGACGCGAAATTGAATCCCGACCAGGTCCAATACCTCAATGCGCACGGCACCTCCACGCCGCTCGGCGACCTGGCGGAAACCCAGGCGATGAAGCGCGCCCTGGGCGACCACGCCTACAAGACGATGGTCAGTTCGACCAAATCCATGACCGGTCATCTGCTTGGTGCGGCCGGCGGCGTCGAGGCGATCTTCTCGATCCTCGCGCTGCAGCACGGCATCATCCCGCCGACCATCAACCTGGAAAATCCGGGCGAGGGTTGCGACCTCGATTACGTGCCCAATGTCGCGCGTGAGAAGAAGATCGACGTTGCGATGTCCAACGGCTTCGGATTCGGTGGAACCAATGGCACCCTGGTGTTCAAGCGCCTCTGAATGAAGACCCACGGCCCGCGATGACCTGCCAACGCGAGCTGTCGCCCGACCTGGACCTGCTGGCCCTGCATCGGCTCGACCCGGTCCGCTACCCGTTGTTGCTGGAAAGCGTGGCCGGCGGCAATGCGCTGTCGCGCTGGGACTTGTTGCTGGTAGCGGATGGCGGCGGCCTGCGACTGGATGCCGACTCCATCACCCGGCGCCTGGATGGCGAGCCGATGGAGGGCATGTTCCTCGATTGCCTCGACGCTGAATGGAAGCGGCTGCAATCAGGATCTGGCAAAGCGTCCGAAGCGGCTACTGAAACGGGTGAACCGCCTTTTCGTGGCGGCTGGGGATTGTTCCTGGCCTACGAACTGGCCGCGCAGATTGAACGCGTGCTCCGCCTGCCGCAAGCGCCAGGCCCATTGCCGGTTGCGCTGGCGCTGCGCTGTCCGGCAGTGGTCGCGCGTGACCGCAGCACCGGTCGCTGCGTGGCATCGTGTGAAGCGGGTGCTGAAGCCTTTCTGCAAGCTGCCGTGCGCGACATTGCGGGTCTTCCAGAATTGTCAGCGTCCGCGCCATGGCAGGCGCCTGCATCGATCATTGAAGACGAACCCCAGCGATTCATTGATGGCGTTGCCAGGGTGCACGACTATCTGCGCAGCGGTGATGTCTTCCAGGTAAACCTGTCGCGCGGATGGAATGTCGTTTTCGACAGTGCGCCGCGGCCTGATGTACTTTATGCGCGGCTTCGCGAAGCCAATCCGGCACCGTTCGCGGGCTTGTTGGTGCAGCCTGGCTGGGCGCTGGCCAGTTCATCGCCAGAGCGGCTGGTATCGGTGCGGGGCGACGGCGTGCAGACGCGCCCCATCGCCGGCACGCGGCCGCGCATTGCCGGTGACGACGAGCAACTTCGCATCCAGGAATTGGTAGGCCATCCGAAGGAGCGCGCCGAACACGTGATGCTGATCGACCTCGAACGTAACGACCTTGGTCGTGTCTGCCAGGCCGGCAGCGTGGAGGTCGATGAGCTGATGATCGTCGAAAGCTACACGCACGTGCACCACATTGTCTCGAACGTGCGCGGCAGGTTGCGCCCCGGCATCACGCCGGGGCAGGTGATTGCAGCGGTGTTTCCCGGCGGTACCATTACCGGGTGCCCGAAGGTGCGCTGCATGCAGATCATCGCCGAGCTGGAAGGCGAAGGTCGCGGCCCCTACACCGGCGCAATGGGCTACCTCGATCGTGATGGCGACATGGACCTCAATATCCTCATCCGCAGCGCTTGGCTCGCAGGCAAGCAGTTGCAGTTTCGCGCAGGTGCCGGGCTGGTGGTCGATTCGGTCGCCGAGGCCGAGCTCGATGAAACCCGCGCCAAGGCACGTGGCCTGATGCGGGCGCTAGCCCCGGCATGAACACGATCATCCTTAGCGATGGCAAGGTCGTTGCGCAGCTCGATCCACGCGATCGCGGCCTGGCGTATGGCGATGGCGTATTTGAAACTCTATTGGTCAACAAGGCGCTGCCTGCCTGGTGGGGCCGCCACTGGAACCGCCTGCTTCGCGGCACGGCCTCGCTGGGCATTCCGGCGCCCTCGGAGGTTGCCGTGCGCCGTGCCTGCGCGACCTTGACGAAGGCCGAACCCGGTGCCTGCGTGCTCAAGATAATCTGCACGCGAGGCGTCGGTGGCCGTGGTTACAGGCTGCCCGCTCCGACCACGCCGACCGTTATTGTGTCCACGTATCCCGAACCCGATCCGGTAGGCCCGATCCACTTGCGCTGGTGCCAGACACCCTGGGCCATCCAACCTCGCCTGGCCGGCATCAAGCACTTGAACCGACTCGAGCAAGTGCTGTCGCGTGCGGAATGGGACGACCCCGATATTTTCGACGGCATTGTCCGCGACACCGAGGATCGGGTCGTCAGCGCTACGTCCGCCAACCTGTTTGCGCTGGTGGGCGGCCGATGGCTGACGCCGCGCCTGGATCGCTGTGGCATCGCCGGCATCGTCCGCGGCTGGCTGCTGGACGAAGTGCCTGAGGCTGCGCAGGCCGACCTGAGTGCGGTCGAGGTCAGCCATGCCGATGCACTTTTTCTCTGCAACGCCGTGCGCGGTATCCTTCCCGTGCGCCGGCTCGGCCTGCGCGAGTGGTCCTTGCATCCGGCCGTCACCTCGCTGCGCCGAAAGCTTGCGGTCGCGAATCCCGCCTTTGTCTTCGAGGAGCCCTGATTGGCCACGCATCTCAAGCACGGACGCCTCAAGCTGGCCTTCGCTATCGCCCTCATCCTGGTCGCGGTCGTCGCCACCATCGTGTGGCAGCGCGCGCAGGGTTTCGCCCAGCGTGCCCTGGTACTCGACCAGGCCGAGCGGGTGCTGGTGATCGAGCGCGGCGACGGCTTCAACGCCGTGCTGCGAAAACTGCGCGCGCAGGGCGTCGTGCAGGGCAGCGACCTGGAATGGAAACTGCTGTCGCGCGAGATGGGCGTCGCCGGGCGGATGCAGGTGGGCGAATACGCCATCACCTCCGGACTGACGCCTCGCGAGATCCTCGACCGGCTGTCGAAGGGCGAGGTGATCCAGCGCAAGTTCACTATTGTCGAAGGCTGGAGTTTCCGCGACCTGCGTGCCGCGCTCAATGGCAACGCCTTGATCAAGCACCGTACCGAGGGACTTATCGATGCGCAGGTGATGGAAAAAATCGGGCGTAGTGGCCTGTTTCCCGAAGGTAGGTTCCTGCCGGAAACCTACGTCTATACGCGTGGTACCGATGACATTGCCGTGCTCGATCGCGCCGCCAAGGCGATGGACAAGGTGCTGGCCGCCACCTGGGAATCGCGCAAGGCCGACCTGCCGCTGGCATCCCCTGACGAAATGCTGACGCTTGCATCCATCGTTGAAAAGGAAACCGGGCTGGCCAGCGAACGGCCGCAGATTGCAGGTGTATTCGTTCGCCGCCTTGAGCGGGGCATGCGCCTGGAAACCGACCCGACCATCATCTATGGCATGGGCAGCAGTTACGCCGGCAATATCCGCAAGCGCGACCTGCAAACCGATACGCCGTACAACACCTATCTGCGCGCCGGCCTGCCGCCCACGCCGATCGCGATGCCGGGCAAGGCAGCGTTGCAAGCCGTTGCGCACCCTGCTGACGGCGATGCCATCTTCTTCGTCGCGCGCGGCAATGGCGCGCATTATTTTTCAGCAACGTATGCCGAACATTCGGCAGCCGTGCGCAAGTACCAGTTGAAGCGCTGATGACTGCCAGTGTGCGCCCGGGTTTTCTGGTTTCGATCGAGGGCGGTGAAGGTGCCGGCAAGTCCACTGTGCGGGAGGCCTTGCAACAATCGCTCGCCGGGCGCGGCCTGGAAGTGGTGCTGACCCGCGAGCCCGGCGGCACCGTCGCCGGCGAGGCGATCCGGCAACTGCTGCTCGACCCGACAGGCAAGCTGGCGGCAGAAACGGAATTGCTGCTGATGTTCGCCGCGCGCGCGCAGTTGGTCCGCGAAGTGGTCCAACCTGCCATCGCCCGCGGCGCGGTGGTGTTGACCGACCGCTTCACTGACGCGAGCTTCGCCTACCAGGGCGGCGGCCGGGGTATTCCAATGGGCATCATCGCCGAGCTCGAACGCTGGGCTGCGCTGATCAAGCCCGACCTGACCTTCCTGCTCGATGTCGGTGTTGAATTGGGCTTGTCGCGGGCGCGCTCGCGCGGCGCGGAACTCGATCGCATCGAGTCGGAGCAGCTGGATTTTTTCGAGCGGGTCCGCGCCACCTATCGCGCGCGCGCGCAGGCGGAGCCCATGCGATACCGCGTGGTGGATGCCGCGCAGTCGCCCGGCAAGGTCAGCGGCGAAGCCATTCGACTGTTGGCCGACTGGCTGGAGGCGAGGGCGTGAATCTGTCTGCCTGGCAGCGCCGGATATTCGATGCGGCGATGCAATCGCACGCGCAGGGTCGGCTGGGCCACGCCCTGTTGCTGTCCGGGCCAGCCAGCATGGGCAAGCGCCAGGTGGCTGAGGCAATCGCGCAGCGGCTGCTGTGCAGCGCGCCGCGTGGCGATGGCTTCGCTTGTGGTGCCTGCCGCAGCTGTCAGTTGTTTCCCGCGCAACAGGTGGGACTGGCCGTCACCCAGGCGCACCCGGACTTGCAGCGCATCGGCCTGGAGCCGAACGAGAAAGGCGACAAGCTGCGCACGGAAATTTCCGTTGACCAGGTTCGCCGGCTGGGACAATGGTTCTCGTTGACGCCGCAACTGGGCGGCGCGCAGGTCGCGCTGATCGATCCGGCCGACCTGATGAATGCGTCCTCGGGCAATGCCTTGCTCAAGACGCTGGAAGAACCCGCCCCGAATCGCTTCTTGTTGCTGGTGAGCTCGCGCCCGGGGCGCTTGCCCGCGACCATCCGCAGTCGTTGCCAGCGACTGGAATTCCGTCTGCCGCCCAGCGACGAGTCGCTTGCCTGGCTGGCGGCCGAAGGCCTGCGTGGACCAGAAGCCCTGGCGGCATTGTCCGCCGCGCGGGGCAACCCGGGCCAGGCGGCGGCCTGGATGCGCGACGGAATCCTGCAACTGCGGGGCGAGGTGATTGAGGGCCTCAACGCGGTGGGATCGGGCCGGACGGGGCCGGTGGAGATGGCGCAGCGGTGGCTTGGGGATGAAAATGCGGAATTACGGCTGCGTTTTGCTGCTGAATTGGCATTGGAGGCGGCGGCTTCGGCTGTTCAGCGGCCACTGGCGGGGCGCTCGATGTTGACTGTGCCCGGGGATTTTTCCACTATTTCGAATTGGTTCGATTCGATCAACCGGACCCGCGAGCAACTCAAGGCGCCGCTCCGCAACGACCTGGTGCTTGCAGGACTGCTGCGCGAATGGCGTACCATGTTCGAAACGGGCCGATGATGCACACGGCTGCAACCCGGAGACTGGAACGATGATTGGTGGCGCAGGCGCAAGGCAGGGCATTCTCTCGCTGGCCATCAAGGACAAGGCGCAGTTGTATGGCGCGTACATGCCTTTCCTCAAGGGTGGCGGCATCTTCATCCCGACCAATCGCCGCTACACCCTGGGCGACGAAGTTTTCCTGTTGCTGTCCCTGCCCGAAGACAAGGACCGCTTGCCGGTCGCTGGCAAGGTCGTGTGGATCACGCCGCCCGGCTCGCAGGGCAACCGCGCCGCCGGCATCGGTGTGCAGTTCAGCGACTCGGCCGAGGCCGAGACGGTGAAGGGAAAGATCGAGACGATGCTGGCTGGCACCCTGGAATCGGACAAGCCGACACACACGATGTGATTGCCACACCCGGACTCAGGTAAGCAGCGTCCGGATCACCGTCCAGGCGGCCAGGCTGCCCACCACGCACAACAGTGCGATGCGGATGCGCGACAGTCGCGCCGAATCCGACGACTTCACCGGCTCGCGGAACTGCAACACCTCGGGCACGTACGAACTCGCTGGCGCGCCTGCTTCCAGCCCCATATCGTGCAACATCTCCCGCGCGCGCTTGTAGTCTTCCGACTTGATCACCCAGATGGCCGGGAGATTGGCGTTGTTGTTCTTTTCCACATAACTGAATTCGCGACGGCTCACTTTCTTGTAGCCGCGACCTTCGCTGACCTTGTGCTCGATGCCGGCATCGGTAAACAACTTGGCGACGGCTTCGACATTTTCCAGTCGCGGTGAGCTGAACATCTGGCGCATCAGTGTGCCTCGCTGTCTTCGGGCAACACCCGGATCAAACCTTCCTGCGCCACCGATGCAACCAGTTTCCCGTCGCGCGTGTAGATCAAGCCGCGGGCCAGTCCGCGCGCGTTCCCGGCGGTCGGGCTGTCAAGCGAATACAAAAGCCAGTCATCGACGCGGAACGGACGATGGAACCACATCGCATGGTCGAGCGAGGCCATCTGCACGTTCGGCTGGTAGTAACTGATGCCGTGCGGAAAGGTGGTGGTCCCCAGCAGGTAGAAGTCGGAGGCATATGCGAGCAGTGCGCGATGCAATTCCGGCGCATCGCCGACCTTGTCGGTCAGTCGGAACCAGACCTGCTGGTAGGGCGGGCGCTTGGGCGGCTTGACCTCGTCGCGCGGATAGATCGGCCGCATTTCAAAAGGACCCATGCGCGACAACCAGCGTTGCATTTTCGCCGGCAGCTTCTCCATTACCTCGGGCGAAGGCGCCACCGTCGGTTCGACATCTTCCGGTTGCGGTACCTCGGGCATGTTGATCTGGTGTTCCACGCCCGGCTCGGATTTCTGGAACGAGGAAGCGAAGACCAGGATCGGCTGGCCGTGCTGGATGGCAGTGACACGGCGCACCGAGAAACTGTGGCCGTCGCGGGCGCGGTCGACGTCGAAGATGATCGGCGCGGTGATGTCGCCGGCGCGCAGGAAATAGGCGTGGATGGAATGAACGCTGCGGCCCGCCTCCACTGTCTGCTGCGCCGCCGACAAGGCCTGGCCCAGCACCTGGCCGCCGAAAACGTATTTGGTGCCGATGTCCCGGCTCTGGCCACGGAACAGGTTGTCTTCGAGTCGTTCCAGCGTGAGCAGTGCGACGAGTTCAGAAACGACGGATTGAGTCATGGGGGCTCCGGACGGCTCCGCCAATTGTACCGTCGCCCGATAGAGGACGGACTCAGGGCGTGAAGCGCTTCAGCTTTCCGTCTGCAAGCACCCGGTCCCAGGGGAATAGTGGCCCGGGGTCACGCTTGCGTGGCACCTGGTTCGACGGATCGTCGCTCGCAGCGACCATCGTGGCGTCCAGGTCTTCGTGGCCGGCGATGAATTGCAGTCCGGGCAGATCACGCTGCAAGGATCCCAGCAAGGCGATCAATGCGTGCACTTGCGGCTCGGGGTAGGGCTCGGCCATGGCCTGGTGGCGGGAATCGAGCCAATCGGGAAAGCGGCCGATGTTGACCAGTTCGATGCCGATCGATCGCGGGTTGTAACCACGCGTGTGGTGGGCAATGCGGTTGGGGCGGACGAACAGGTGTACGGTGCCGTCGCGATCGATGTAGTAATGGCCACTGTTGCCGGTGCCCGACTCATGCAGCTCACGTTCGCCATACTCGCGCGCGATCGCCATGTCCGGCAGTTCGGTGCAATGCACCACCACCAGGTCGATTTGCCCGGCGGCACGCTGGTCGAGCCGCTCTTCGTAGGGAAGCGGCCAGACGTGGACGGCGGGCGGCGGCAGGTCGACGCTCATGGCCACATGTTAACATTGCCAACACTGCGGAGCCTTCCATGTCGCTGCCTCCTGTTGATTCGCCGCTCGGCATCCTGATGTCCAGCTTGCCCCGTGCAGGCCGCGTGGAATGGATCGGCCTGCGTCCGCAACGCGACGTTGAGATGGTGTCGGTTCCGGAAGCGCTTGCGATTGCCGGTAAAGGATTGCAAGGCGATCGTTATGCCAGCGGCAGTGGCAAGCGTGGCATCACGCTGATCCAGGCCGAGCATTTTCCCGTTATCGCCGCGCTTGCCGGGCATGACCGCGTCGCGGCCGCACTGTTAAGGCGCAATGTCGTGGTTTCCGGTATCCCCCTGATTGCATTGAAGGGCCGGCGCTTCCGTATTGGCCAGGTATTGCTCGAAGGCACCGACGACTGCGCGCCGTGTTCGCGAATGGAAGCGGCGCTTGGCGCTGGCGGCTACAACGCGATGCGAGGCCATGGTGGGCTGTGCGCGCGAATCCTTGAAGGCGGCCAGATTCGCAAGGGCGATGCGGTGCTGCCGCTGCCGGTCGAAGCCCGGTGAAGGGTCACGTCATCATTTCGCACGGGCTGCAGAGCAGTCCTGCAGCCACCAAGGCCACCGCCATTGCAAAAGTCGCCCAGTCGCTTGGCTGGACGGCCGAGATTCCCGATTACCGCGACCTGGATGCGGCGAGCGAGCTGGGCGACGTGATCGCGCGCGTCGAACGCCTGCGCGCAGCGGCCGGCCGTCACAAACCGCTGGTGCTGGCTGGTTCGAGCATGGGCGCTTTCATCTCCGCCCGAGTTTCGCTCGCCGTCGATGTGGCAGGCCTGTTCCTGATGGCGCCGCCGACGCAGCTCAAGGGCTATGACATAAAGCTCGAAGCCGCAGCGGTCCCGACCTGCATCGTGCATGGCTGGCACGACGAGCTCATTGCTGCCGGCGAAGTCATGCGCTGGGCACAGGCGCGCAGCGACCACCTGGTGCTGGTCAACGACGGCCATCGGCTGGCCGGGCATGTTGATTTTTGCGCCATGGAATTCGGCCGCTTCGTGCAGGGACTTGCGTGAGATTCTTCGTCGCCTGCGCCAAGGGCCTTGAATACCTGCTGGTGGACGAGTTGCTGGCCATGGGTGCCACCCGCGCCACGGCCGCGACTGCGGGTGCGAACGTCGAAGGCGTCGACGCACTGGCTTATCGGGCTGCCATGTTCTCGCGCCTGGCCAGCCGCGTGCTGTGGCCGCTGGCCGAGTTCGATTGCGAAAACGAGGCAGACCTTTACCAGGGCGTGCACGAGATCGACTGGTCTGCGCATGTCGCGCCGGAAGGCACGCTGGC